>JBCBKZ010000470.1:0-4796 GCA_038520955.1 Bacteroidota bacterium
AAGATAGTGTCAGTAATTATACTTATTTCAAGTATAGTTTCCGGACACTATCTTGAGATTCCGCTTCTCTCCGGAAGGCAGATTTGATGATGATTTTTCTTATGCAGTAAGAGAAGACTTACCTGAAGAAGAAGTTTCTTATCAGGTAAAGGTAGTTGGGGACCAATATCACCTGATCACTAAGGAGATCATTTGTAAGGTCACCAAGACCTTGAAAATTACCATAGTAGATAAAGAGGGGCGCCTCATCAATGAGGATGAGCATGGATTCCACTGGGAGCCTTATAAAGAAAAAGGCGGAAACATAGTTTACTGTTCCAAGAGAATACAGGAACAGGAGAACTTCTACGGAATGGGAGATAAGCCCAGGGAGCTGAACCTTCGTGGGATGAGACTAGAAAACTGGGGTTCTGACACCTATGGATTTGAAAAGCAGCGCGACCCGCTATACAAGAATATACCTTTTTACCTGGGCCTTCATCATGGAATGGCTTATGGAATCTTCCTCGACAATACCTTCAGAACCAACTTTGACTTTGGGCATGAAAGAGGAGATGTATGTAGCTTCTGGGCACCCGGAGGGGAAATGAACTACTATTTCATCTATGGGCCGGAGTTGACCACAGTTTCAGAGCGTTACGCTTATCTGACAGGAACACCGGAATTACCTCCCCTGTGGGCACTTGGGTATCAGCAGTCCAAGTGGAGTTATTATCCTGAATCCAAGGTGAAAGAGATTACTGGTGAGATGAGAGCCAGAAAAATCCCATGTGATGTCATGAACATTGACATTGACTACATGGATGGCTTCAGATGCTTCACTTGGGACAAGGAGAAATTTCCCGATCCTAAGCGGATGATTGAGGAGTTGGCAGAAGATGGATTTAAGACCGTTGTGATCATAGACCCGGGGATCAAAAAAGACAAAGACTACTTCGTTTATCAGGAAGGGATAGAGAATGGCTATTTCTGTAGAAGAGCAGATGGTCCATTGATGGAAGGAGAAGTATGGCCGGGTATGTGTTACTTCCCGGACTTTACAGATCCGGAAGTACGTAAATGGTGGGCCGGACTGTATGAGGAGTTCATGGCTTCTGGAATACATGGCGTATGGAATGACATGAATGAGCCAGCAGTCTTCGGAATAGGAACCTTCCCTGATGATACCAGACATGATTTTGATGGGCATCCATGTAGCCACCGTAAGGCACACAATGTCTACGGTATGCAGATGGCACGTGCTACCTATGAAGGAGTGAAGGATGCTGTATATCCTAGAAGACCTGTAGTGCTTACACGCTCAGGCTATGCTGGCGTACAGCGTTACTCAGCTGTTTGGACAGGTGATAATATCGCTACCTGGGAACACCTTTGGATAGCTAATATGCAGTGCCAGAGATTAGCCATTTCTGGGATTTCCTTCTGTGGATCTGACATAGGTGGATTTATTGGAGATCCTAGTGGGGAGCTGTACTTACGTTGGGTGCAGATGGCGGTCTTCCATCCGTATTTCAGAACGCATTCTTCCGGTGATCATGGAGAGCAAGAGCCGTGGTCTTTCGGGCCAGAGATTACAGATCTGGTAAGAGAAGCCATTGAACTGAGATATAAGCTACTACCTTATATCTACACAGTTTTCTGGAAGTATACGACCAAAGGGACACCTATGCTGTTGCCACTGGTGTATTTTGACCAGGATAATAAAGAGACCTATTACCGAATGGATGAGTTTGGGATGGGACAAGACTTGATTATGTGTCCGGTTATAGGGGAAGGAGAAAGCACCAGACAAATGTATCTCCCTAAAGGCCACTGGTATAACTACTGGACCAATGAGCCTCAGAAAGGAAGGGAAGAGTTTACGGTGGAAACGCCTATCAACCAAACCCCCATTTTTGTGAGAGCAGGTGCTGTGCTTCCACATTATCCTGTTCAGCAATACGTAGGGGAAATTAAGATGGAGCAGTTGACCCTGCATGCTTATTATCATCACAAAGAGACTCATTCCGAGCTCTATGAGGATAGTGGCGATTTCTATGATCACCACCAGGGGAACTTTATGATCAGAGAATTTATTCAGAAGAGTAGCAAGAAGGAGTTCAAGCTAAAGCAGGATTCTGATGGTAGATATAATTCTGAGTACACGGAGTACGAGCTGGTGATTCATGGTCTTCCATTCACGGCTGCGGGCTATGAAGTAGATGGCGAAGTACATATGCTCACCCCAGATCCTGATGACAAAGCTCTTACCATTGTGATTAATAAAAACTTTGAAGAATTGACAGTTAAACCACTTGGTGGCTTTAACTAATATGTGAGAATTAAAGAAGGAAGCATTCCCCTGCACGTTTTGTGTAGGGGAACTTTAGCTTTTAGCCCCCGCCTTTGCTCGATTGTATCGAGTGCAAAAGTGTACCTATTATAAACTGCAAGCAGTAAAATACTTTAGGTATTCAGAATTGATGTGCCTTCGTACTCGCAGTCGAACCATTCGACCGCCGGCTTGGGGTTGGACATCCAGTAGAACTAAAGCCAAACACTCCTTCTGGGAGAACTAAAGGTAAGAGACATCTTCCCAAATACGAAAGAGCGACAGGCAGAAATGGGCGAGTTATTTATTATGACCCTAAAGATTATTAATGAATGGACTTATGAAATATGATTTAAGTAGAATTGAGGCAGAATTAGAGATCCCAAGAGACTGGGAAACATTTAGAGAAGATAACCTACTTTCGGTTTATAATTCTACAAATGGTGTAGGCGCTCTACAGATCTCAGCTTATGAAGCTCCTGAATACAATAGAATCAACCTTAAGGATGAGTTAGTAGATTATCTGGGAATTAATAGTGAGGAAGCTAAATTAGAGAGTAGCAACACACACTCTTATTACAATTTTGTTGATAATCAGAATGTTTACTGGAGATATTGGATGATAAAGAAAGATGGTAAAATTATTCTCGCTTCTTATAACTGTGGTAAGGAAGATATTGAAATTGAGGTAGAGGTTATAAATAAAATGATAAGATCTATTTTATAATGAAGTTCTCTACGACCCCGCCAGAGGTCGAATGCCTCGACCGAAAAAGCTGTTAGTCGATTAAGCAAGGTTTACTCATACCAGTAATGTTGATTAGCTAGTATTTTTGACGCAGGTTTTCTAGCTAGAAGCGTTTCAGGTAGTCGCAGTCGAGATATTCGGCCGCTGAGGAGGAAATAGTCTGTAAGCTTATTCGAGGCCATCAATAAAAACCGATTTAATCATTTCTTTAGCTGGCTGAGAGGTTCCCGTAATTGTCAGAACTCCATCATTTTTCCCCTTTAAGGAAAGATCAAATTGTAGAGAGGGGCAGCAGCTATTTTCTGCCATAATAAATTCCATCAGCTTCTTTATGTACGTCTCTTCATGCCCAAACATAAAGGCATATCCCTGCTCAATCTCCTTTGTTTCTTTGACTTTAGAAAAAATCTCAGTTCTCAGCTTTTCTTTTCTTTCTGCGAGCTCAGTAGCTCCCAAGGTGCAAATCAAATTTTCATCATTGAAGTTCATGGATTCAGAATCTGTCATCATTGAGTTAAGGATTGTTGGATGATTTGTTTGTGCGGCTCTTTGGCTACTGCATGAGAAGCTCATGAATGCAATCGTAAAAAATAGTATTATTGAGTATAGTCTTGTGCTTATCATGACATGTTAGATTGAGGTTCAAGCAAAGTTAAGCTGTGGACCATAGTCAACGGTCAAGAGAAAAATCAAATTCTTTTAATAACAGAAGCATGCTAATAGGTGAAGTGGTCAAAAGGACAGGATTTTCTAGGGACACCATCCGCTTTTACGAGAAAAAGGGACTGTTAACAGTGGGGAGAACAGATTCTGAGTGGAATAACTACAAAGACTATGATGAACAAGCATTGCGCAGGCTAATGCTGATTAAAAAATGCAAAGGCTTTGGTTTTACCTTGAGTGAAATCGCTAATATGTTGGAGTTAGTTGACGAGGAAAAAGCGACCTGTAAGATGGTAACGGCCAAGCTGGAGGATAAGCTATCAGAAATTGATCATAAGATTGAGGAGCTTATTCAGCTAAAGAAACTGATAAAGGAGAAGTTTACCTCCTTAGAAAAAGTTTGCGGACCAAACAGGAAGAATAAAACCAACTGTGTAGGATTAACTAAACTCAACGCTGTATAGAGGACTTCCAGGCTAAATTCGAATGTCTTGACCGAAAGAAACCGTTAGATGATCGAGCAAAGCTACTTATTCTAGCAGCCTTCAGTGGTCAAAAGTATTGATACTTGTGAAAGTAGCTGAAAGTTTTTCAAAACGGCCTGGCCGAAGTATTCGGCCCCTGACGGGGGTTCTTGAAAAAATGTCAACCCAGTACTTCAATACTGGGTTTATTTAGGTCGCCTTTTTACTATCCTTCCTATTGTGCTAAGACTACCTTTGAGAAAAAAAGATGAGACTGTTTAACCTGCTTTTCATAGGCATGTATCTAGCCGCTTGCCAGCCTGCGGTCGAGTCAACAGAACAGACAAAGGAGAAAATCATAGAAACCCTTCAACTGGAAACTAAATACTTCTGCGAGCGGAATTTAGCCAAGTGGCAAGACCAATGGTCGCATGAATCCTTTGTCTCAAAGATGTATGCAGGCGAAAGAGATTTTGAAGAGTTTACCACATGGAACGAGATCAATCAGTTTACCGTACATCACATAGCAGAATTTCCTGATCCTATTCCTATACCAGTCTCAGACCAGAAGTTTGACATTCATCTTTTTGCAGAAACTGCCTGGGTCTTT
>JBCBKZ010000471.1:0-4796 GCA_038520955.1 Bacteroidota bacterium
CTTTCTTCTCTACTGGCTTTTTCTCCTGCTTCTCAGAATCTGCTTTTTTCTCAATTAGCTTTTCTTCTTTCTTCTCTACAGCTTTCTTCTCCGGCTTCTCAGGTTCCACCTTTTTCTCTACTGGCTTCTTCTTAGCAGGCTTCTCCTCTTTCTTCTCAGGTTCTGCTTTCTTCTCTGCAGGCTTCTCTTCCTTCTTCTCTGATTCAACTTTTTTCTCCGCCGGATTCACCTCTTTTTTCTCTACTGGCTTCTCCTCCTTTTTCTCTGGCTCAGCTTTCTTCTCAGAATCTTCTTTCTTTTCAGCCTGGCTTATGGGGTTTTCTGTTAGGGTTCCCTGGGATTCAGAAATGGTAGGAGTTTCCTTTTTTAAACTGGGGAGCTCAGTTCTCTTCAGGATGGCAGGAGGTGAAATGGCGACCTTTAGGCTTGGTACAGCTCGATAAGAATTCGAAATGCCTATCAATTTGATATCAGACTGGATGATCTTGAGGCTGTCGGTTTTGGCATTTTTCAGGCTGTCCTTTTCCAGTCTGGAAACTTTGGTAGTTTCAGAAGAAGATTTTTCTTTCGCAGTTTGGGCCATCAGGGCTTTACTGGAAAAGAAAAGAAGCAATAAAATGAAGCTAAGGGTTTTACCTGCTACTCGCCTACCGCACATCCAATCTTTATCATGCTATCTAACAGCAGCACATAAAACGCCTTGGGATACAGAAGAGAACTTCTTTCCAGAAGTGAGAGGAATGAAAAAGAGTTTTATTTATTCAATCAATGAAATATCCAATTCCCTAAAAACGACTTATAAAGTATTTAGTTTCAGTTGTAACTCCTTCCTGTAAGATTTACCGATAGGTACCAGTAATTCTTTCACGGAAATGGTATTTTCTTCTATTAAGGAGATATCCTGGAGGTTTACTATAAAAGATCTGTGAACTCGCATAAACTTATCTTCCGGTAATCTGCTGATCAGCTTCTTCATAGTGGCGTGAATGGTATACTTCCCTTTAGCAGTATATAGTTTGATATAATCCCCCAGGGCTTCACAGCAATACAGGTCTTCAAAATTTACTCTTTTCAATAGGCCTTTATCCTTCACAAAAAGATGATCCTCTTCTTCCTGAATACCCTCTTCTTCTTTTCCTGATTCAGCATACTTCTCTATGGCTTGCTGAAAACGTTCTGAAGAAATAGGCTTTAGGAGAAAATCCAGCACCTTAAAATTGAATCCATCCAAGGCATAATCTCTATTGGAAGAAATCAGAATTACTTGTTCAGGACTGACCATGGGAATGAGAGAAAGGCCGTTATCACCTGGCATCTCCACATCCAGAAACACTATATCTATTTCTTCTACCCCAAGGTATTCTGCCGCATCAGACGCATTTCCGCACACATGCTTAAGTGTAAGCTGAGGGTGTTTCTCTATGAGATGACTGAGAACATGGATGGAAACTTTTTCATCATCCACTACCAGACAAGATAGTTCTTCTTTCATCATCATGACTTTTTAACTAAAAACTCTGATTGACTAAAAATTTGTTTCATGGTGGTTTCGGCTCCCTTAGCTAGTGTTTCCACCCAAATATGAATTTGTTCCTTATTTGGGGCCTCAACGGATATCAGCTCTATTTCTCCTAAGAGATTGCTGAGGTCATTTCTCCCCACGCTGCTGAAAGGATACTTTAACTTGTGAGCCTGTTTCTTGACCATCTCCCAATCTTCTTCCTCTACATTCTTATTTAGTTGCTGGAGTTCTATGGGAGTTTGCTCCACAAAAAGCTGCAGCATCCCGCTGATGAATTCAGCATCTCCCTGAGCTAGCTCTTTTAGGTAACTAAAGTCTAATTCCGGGGGTGTTTCTATAATAGAAGGTCCCTGAGAAACACTTTCATCTTCCATAGGCTGGACGGTAGACATCTTACCCTTTGCTGTATAGAACTTAATCAGAGAAAAGAGTCTGGCCGGCTCAAAAGGCTTTATGATAAATGCATTCATCCCCACGGAGAGTACCTTTTCTTTCACTTTGATATGAGAAGAGGCTGTCAGGGCCACAATGGGGATTTTGTTCTTAGGAGGTTCAAGCTCATTCCTTATATAGTGAGTGGCTTCCAAACCATCCATTTCCGGCATCTGTATGTCCATTAAGATTAAGTCAAAAGGCTCTGATTTCACCTTTTCGACTCCTTTTACCCCATTATCTGCTATGGTAACCTCCGCCTTCCAATTGCCCAGCATGTGCTCCAGGACCTTTTGGTTAATGCGCATATCTTCAACCACTAAGATTCGCGTACCTTCCAGGTCAAACTTCACCACTTCTTCTGACAGGTTCTGTGGTTCCTTTGCTTGCTGGGGAGCATCTGTTTCCTGAAATGGGAGCCTTACATTAAAAGTGGATCCTTCCCCCAGTTCACTTTCAACTGAAATACTTCCTCCCATCAGATCTATCAATAGTTTAACGATAGATAGTCCTAAGCCAGAACCGCCATACTTACGTGTAGTCTCCTTGCTAGCCTGCACGAAGTTGTCAAATATGTAGGGAAGCTTAGATTCCGGAATACCTATGCCTGAATCCTTTACAGAGAAGTGAACCATATGAGTCGCCTCTTCCGTGGACATCAGAGAAACAGAAATACTTACCTCGCCCTTTTCTGTAAACTTTATAGCATTATCTACCAGATTATTCAGGATCTGACTTAATCTGAGAGAATCGGCCTTTACAAACTCAGGGAGTTCAAAATCCAGTTGAAGTTTTACCTTGAGGTTTTTCTCCCTGGCCTTAGCCTTTCCGGTATTATAGATGTTTTTGAGTAATTCCGTCAGGTTAAAAGGAATCTGCTCAAGCTCCAGGCTATTCTCTCTCAGTTTGGAGTAGTCTAGTATATCATTCAGGATGGCCAGCAAATTCTTACTGGAGAATTTCATATCTGCGACATACTCCTTCTGGACATTGTCCAAGCCTGTATCCAGGAGTAGATTCATCATCCCCAGCATCCCATTTAGTGGAGTCCGTATTTCATGGCTTACATTGGCATAGAACTGCTCCACCACCTCCTGGGAACGAAGGAGTTCTTTCTCAATCTGTTTCCTTTCCCGAATCTCATTGATGAGCCTCTGATAGGCCAGACATCCTTCCAATGAGACCGTAAACTTCCGGATTACATTCTGTAGCTTATGAAGAAATCCTCCATCAAAGGCTGGTTCTCCTCTGTAAGCATACAGCTTCAGAAACCCAATTTTTCCTAACCTCACTATGCCATAAGCCCCCTGCTCTATGTCCTTTTCATGTATGTACTCCTGACTCCCCTTATCTTCCACCTGAAAAGAAAAGGATACCTCTTTCTCCAATCTTCTCACTATGACATGGTCAGAAGGAAGTTGGGAACTCCCTACGCGTTGCTCAGGATGGGCGTAAGCTAACTGGTACCCTTCCCCTTTTTTGTCCATCATGTAGGAAGACTTCAACCAAATGGAGGCAAATGCAAGGTTTTTACGGCTGATCAATGTCTGTAAAAACTTATCTGAAGTCGCATGAAAATCCAGTGATTGTCCCACAGAAAGGGACAACTCATAAAGCAGGGATATATCCTGGACTATTTCCGTGCTAATCTTATCCATGCATCATCCCCATCACTATGGTTTTATTGAAGAATTCGAGTCTATTTTCTCCATAAGAAGAAATTTCCCCCAGTGTAAGTGCTCCTGAGAACACGAATTCTTTCCCACTGATTTTAATCTCGTTTTGTACGGCTTCCAGCTCCTTGCTGAAATCATCTCCCAGGAAAAGGACCCTGGAAATACAGTCTATCATCAGGATTGACTGCTCCTCCACTTCCTCTGAGAAGCAGGATCTCGCAGCTTCTGAGGCAGAACCTATTAAAGATTCTTTGTCCCCTTTCAGAATATTCAAGACTGAGTTCATAGGTACCTCCCCCACACAGATAAGATGACCTTCCTCATTTACCGTAATGGGATCCCTTACAATATCCTCTTCTCCTTCCTTTGTTAGCCCAAAGGGAAATCCTTTAGCTATGTCGAAGAAGTTCTCTCTGGTAATTTCCCCTCCTCCATTTGCCTCTATCACCTCTTTGTACACCTCAAAAGCATTTTGCCAGTTGAGTTCCTTGATGACAGTATTTTCAGTATCAGTTGCCACAAAGGGTCCCATGATTCGCTTCCAGCCATGTTTCACCCCCAGCTTCACCTGTTTTTCCAAAACCGCCAGTATAGCGGCATTCTCAAATACCCCCTCATTGGTCATCACACAAGGCATGGGTTTTAGGCTTAAGGATCCTGCTCCCCCTCCTATATAGTGGACCGCATTTCCCCACCGATTATGCATATAGGCTAAGAATTGGCCTATGTTGGAAGCCAGTCCATCCACCAACATCAACACGGTAGGTCGGTAAGGATGATTCTCAGGTATATTTAACCAGTCTCCTTCATACTTACTGATATCTGGAATGACCACAGGTTTATCAGACGTTTGAAGGTATTTGACTACACATGCATCTGTGTACTTTGAGGTTTGGTAAATGACCCCTGGAAAAATGGCCCCAAGGAAAGTGATTTTTTCCTTATTAAAAGCTTCCACCAGTTGGTTCAGGTCTAAACCCGCTTCTTCCCCTAACAAAATTAAGGGAGTCAAATCCCTTCCTTTCCTGTTTTCCCTAACTGCCTCCAGGATACTTGTTATAGTGGGATTATGAATGAGTATGTCTGTCATAAGTGTAAAATTATTCAACATATCAAATTCACAATTCCCATTAATTCTTAATAGATAAATATATTTCACCTATTAA
>JBCBKZ010000472.1:0-4777 GCA_038520955.1 Bacteroidota bacterium
TCACAATTCCCATTAATTCTTAATAGGTGAAATATATTTATCTATTACACTCCTGCATTTTTTTATGGGCACATTCTTACAAGAGGATTTCTTTGCTGAGCTAGTTTTTCCAGAAGGGATTAGCGAGTTGCCTTTAGCAGATTCTTAGCCTAGATTTGCAGCGTTTGAAGCAGATAGGTAATTAACTATTAGGTAAGAACTTTACTTCCTCAGCTGTTCACAACAGAGTTAATGCTATATCGTTTCATATACATACTTTGATATTTTAAGCTATTTACATGTTTGAACTTTTTCCTTCAGATCAGGAATTACAGAGAAGAGACGAGCTAAAGCGCCTGAAAGAGCTGGGAATAAACCCTTATCCTTCTGAAACATTTGATGTTAACAGTACCACTGTGGCTATCAAGGAGGGATTTACTGAAGGTAGTGAAGGCTGGGAAGCTATCAGTCTTGCTGGTAGGATCACCAGTAAGCGGGATATGGGGAAAGCTTCATTTGCGGAGTTACAGGATGCTCATGGAAAGATACAGTTGTACTTCCAGAGGGACGAGCTTTGCCCAGGGGAAGATAAGACCCTTTATAACCAGGTATACAAAAAGCTTACCTCCCTGGGGGACATCATAGGCGTAAAGGGATTTGTGTTCTTAACCCAAACCGGTGAAATCACCCTGCATGTAAAAGAGTTTACCATACTTTCTAAAATTATCAAGCCTATCCCTTTTCCCAAGGAGACAGAGGGAAAGGTATATGACACCCTTACGGATACGGAGCAGCGCTATCGTATGCGTTACCTGGATATGATTGTCCATCCGGAGGTGAGGAAGACATTCATCCAGCGTACCCAAATCGTGCAGGCCATGCGAGATTTCCTGAATGAGAAATCTTACCTGGAGGTGGAGACACCTATCCTGCAACCCCTCTATGGAGGTGCTGCCGCACGCCCCTTCAAAACCCATCATAACACGCTAGATATGACCTTGTACTTGCGTATAGCTAATGAGCTGTACCTGAAGAGGTTAATCGTAGGAGGGTTTGACGGAGTGTATGAATTCTCAAAAGACTTCAGAAATGAGGGAATGTCCCGTTTCCACAATCCTGAGTTTACCCAGATGGAACTCTACGTAGCTTACAAGGATTATAAGTGGATGATGGATCTGGTAGAGGAGATGATCTCCTACATCGTACACAAGGTTCACGGAACAGGGGAGATTCAGGTGGGAGACAATATGATTGACTTCGGCAGGCCTTATAAAAGGTATACTATGTATGGAGCTATAGAGGAATATACGGGTATTGATATTTCAGAGATGGATGAAGCTGCCCTTAGAAAAGTAGCAGCTGATCTTGAGGTACCTTTGGATGATACCATGGGAAGAGGCAAGATTATTGATGAGATCTTTGGGGAGAAGGTAGAAACTAACCTGATACAGCCAACCTTCATCATGGACTACCCGTTAGAAATGAGCCCCCTGGCTAAGAAACATAGTGAGAAAGAGGGCTTGGTAGAGCGCTTTGAGTTGATCTGCAACAGGAAGGAATTGTGTAATGCCTTTTCAGAGTTAAATGATCCTCTGGATCAGAGAGAAAGATTTGAGTCTCAGATGGAACTGGGAAAGAGAGGAGATGATGAGGCCATGGTATTAGATGAGGATTACCTGAGAGCACTTTCTTATGGTTTACCTCCTACAGCAGGATTAGGGATAGGAATTGACAGGTTATCCATGATACTCACTAATTCTTCCTCAATCCAGGATGTCCTGTTTTTCCCTCAAATGAAGCCGGAACAACAGGCAGAAGTTTCTTCAGTGGCTGAGTTTGAAACCATAGGTGTAAAGAAAGAATGGGTGGAATTATTGTACCGCCAGGGGATACTGACAGTGGATGCACTTAAGGAGGCCAACCTCAATAAAGTATTCCAGGAAATGTGCAGTATTAACAAAAAATTAAAACTGGGATTAACTAATCCCAGAAGAGAAGAAGTACTATCCTGGGCTGAAGCTTAAGGATGGAAAATAAATTGCGATTTTATTCATATACAGGCACTTAGGAAATGCAGCATATTTTAATTACTTTAATAGTAATCGTAAATATTCTGTTATTTTTGTCGTGTTGAACAAGGAACCTTTGCCGAAAAGTAGTACAAGGCATTGTGTACCACATCTAACACTCTGAAAGGTTATTCTCATGTCAGCAAATGAAATGCACGTCTTTCCAGACGAGCACCCTGAAGAATCAGTGGATCAAGACCAAACCACACAGGAAACTTCCCCATCTGAGGAAAATTCTCCTAACCAACCCGCACCAGAAGCCCAACCTACTGATGTTCCTGAAGTTGTTACGCCCGAACCCGAGCCAGCTTCTGAACCAGTAGCTGAAACTCCTTCCGAAGAACCAGCAGTTGAACCTAGTGAAACTGTAGAAGCTGAAGCACAGCCAGAAGTGGCTGCCGAAGCGCCTGCTGCTGCATCTGAAGAGGAAGCCGCTTCTGAACCCGCTCAACCTGAACAAGAAGAAACTGCCGCTGATCCTCCAGGAGAAAGTGAAGCAGAATCTTCTGAAGAAGTAGCAGGTGTGGCCCACGTCAGTACCCCTGAAGAAATTCTTGTCAGCAATACTGTTCTAAGTAAGCTGGACCAGGCACTGGCAGACAATGATAAGGAAGCTGAAGTGATGGCCGAGGTGTCTCCGGAAGACATGATACAGGCATTGCTATACTTCCATCAGCAGGAGGATGTAAAACCTTTCTCGCCTAAAGTTGGACTCATCAAGAGAACGTTTGACGCCAGAAATGCCCAGACCGGGTTCTCTAATGATCTGATTGAGAACTTCCGTTCCGCCTTAAACCAGTTTAATGAGAAGCGGAATAGCCAACAGGCAGTATTTGAAAAAGAAAAAGTAAAAAACTCCCAGCTTAAGAATGAATTACTGGAGAAGTTAAAAGAGATCGTGGAAAGCAAAGATGCTTCCCGAATAAATGAGGTCAGAGATATTCAGGAATCCTGGAAAAGCATAGGTCATGTCCCTAAGGAAGAAGTAGAAGGGATGTACCAGACTTACAGACGTTCGCTGGATGAATTCTATCGTCTTCGTGAGATGCACAGAGAGATGATGGAATATGACCGAAAAATTAACCTACAAGAGAAGGAACGCCTCATTGTGGAAGCGGGTAATCTCGTACCGGAAGAGAGTGAAAGAGAGAATCCTGATGTTTGGAAGGTGAGAATGGATCAGCTTTCCGAGATACAAAAGCAGTGGAGATCTGTAGGACATGTCCCCAGAGAGGACATGGACAGAGTGAATACTCAGTATCGTGAAGCCATAGATAACTTCTTCGAGATCAGGCAGGGATTCCAGCAGTTTATGGAAACTGCCAGAGAAGAAAATGGAGAGAAGAAAAAGGGAATCCTGGAGAATATGCTTCCATTCGCCACTTTTGTGGCAGAAAAACCTCGTAAATGGAATGAAGCTACGGCTGAGTTAAGAGTCTTCCAGGAAGAATGGAAAGCCTTAGGTCAGGCTCCAAAAGCTATTAATGGAGAACTTTGGCATAAGTACAGAGAAGTCTGCAATGCCTTTTTCTCTAATAAAGCCGCATTCTTTAAGAAACTGGATGAGGAAAGAGCTGCTAACCTGGAGGTAAAAAGAGGAATGGTAGAGAAGGCAGAAGCACTTTCTGCTTCAACTGACTGGGATTCCGCATCCAGAGAACTGAAAGACCTTCAGAAGGAATGGAAGAGTGTAGGTCCTGTACCAGAGAGATATTCAAATAAGCTTTGGAATAGATTCAGAGCGGCCTGTGATGCTTTCTTTGAGAATAGACGTAAGCATTACCATTCTCAGCATTCTGAAGAATACGAGAACCTGGATAAGAAAAAGGCACTTATCACTCAGGTAATTGCCCTTAGAGAAGATAATACCACTGAGGTGGATGATGCCATCCAACAAGTGAAAGGTATTCAGGCCCAGTGGAAAGAAATAGGAAAGGTTCCTTATAAGGAGAAGGATAAAATATGGGATGAGTTTAGAAAGGAGATAGATACCTTCTTTAACCAACTGTCCCTTAAGCGCGAAGAACTCAAAGACGTGAAGCTAAAAGCGTCTCTGAATATGATGAATGATCCTGACAAGAAGGTTAGGCATCTGAAAAATCATATCAGCAGGCTTCGTAAAAAGATCCAACAGTCCAAAGATAAAGTAGATCAGTACAGCACAAATATTCAGTATATCTCTAAAGGAAAATCCGGGGATGCCCTTCGCGAACAGATTCAAGGAGAGATTGACAAGGAAAACGAGGTAATCGTTGGGTTGAAAGAGAAGCTGAAGGAATTGAATGAGCTGCTGAGAAACCCTCCGAAAGAGGAAGCTCCTGCTCCGGCCGCCGCTGCTCCTGAAGTTGCGGAAGCTGAAGCTCCTGCAGAGGCTGCTACAGCAGAAACTACAGAAGAAGCTCCGGCTACAGCAGAAGAGGCTACCACAGAAGAAGCACCGGTTGAAGAGGCTGCTGTTGAAGAGGCTCCTGCAGAGGAAGCTAAAGCAGAAGAAGCTGCTACAGAAGAACCGACTGAAGAAGCCCCGAAAGAGGAAGTTACTATAGAAGAGGGAAAAGAGGAGTAATCTGGGCTAACCTATAAAAAAGATGAGGAGGATTTTTCAATCCTCCTCATTGTTATTTCTACGGTTCTGTTGTCTCTCTCGCCACTCCTCCAGGATTTTCTTCCCAAAGTCATTCTCCGCCTTATAGAGCAGCATGACTTTCCTTACAGGAAGCACCCCTTTA
>JBCBKZ010000473.1:0-4773 GCA_038520955.1 Bacteroidota bacterium
ATATTTGATATTTTTGTGTAAATTTCTCTTTCAGATTATCGCTCCTAAAGTCAATTTATGTCAGTAGCATGTTGAGAACATCAGCAGTACTCATAGTGCTCATATTCATCTCCTTGTTTTTTTCTGACTCTTCCTACCTGGCTGATTCATCACATTATCTACACCCTGATAGTGTGTGGTCGGATTGGAAATCTGAATCCCTATTCAGACTGAAAAAACAAAAACTTCCTGGTAAATTCTTTTACTATCAGCACGAGAAACACTTTAATGGTGTAGTGCTAGTGGCTGAGAAAGGAAAAATCCTTCATCAGGGCGCATATGGGTATTCGAATCTCAGATCACAGGATACCCTTAGCATGAATAGCGCTTTCCAGCTGGCATCTGTATCTAAGGTATTTACAGCAACTGCAGTTTTGCTACTGTACCAGGATGGGAAAATAGACCTGGATGAAGAAGTGAGGACTTACCTGAAGGGATTTCCTTATAAGAAGATGACAGTTAGACATCTTTTGTCCCATAGATCCGGTATGTGCAGGTATATGGCGGTAGCAGCTAAGCGATGGAAAAAATGGAAGGAGCCCATGTACAACTCCAATGTTGTCTATCAATATAAGCGATATAAGCCTATCACATTCTTCAAGCCAGGTAGGCGATTTAATTACAATAATACCAACTATGTCTTTCTTGCCTCACTTGTTGAAGAAATAAGTGGTAAGAAATTTGCAGACTTTATGGAAGAGCGAATATTTGAACCGCTCGAAATGGAGAACGCGCTGATTTACAGCAGGAAAGATGACCCTGAAATCCCGAATGAAGTTACTGGACATAAAGGGTGGGGGAGAAGACATTGGAAAGCGGCGAATGATTATATTGACGGTGTTGTGGGAGATAAAGGCATGTATGCCAGCGCGTTAGATCTTTATAAATTTGATCAGGCCTTGTATTCAGGGAAACTGTTGAAACCTGGAATCGTGGAAGAAGCTTTAAGCCCGGAAAGTGAGTTGTGGAGAAGAAACAACTATGGACTAGGATGGCGGCTTAAAAAGCAGGGGGGTTCTTATCTATCCTATCACTTTGGGTGGTGGAGAGGATTTAGGACATGTTTCATTAGAGATGTAGACAAGGAAAGAACAGTTATCATTTTATCAAATACTGATGTGCCAGGCAGAAACCTGAGATTTTGGGAGATTTATTCATACCTATCTGATCAGGAAAGCTGGTAGCACCAACCAAATCATGGACCCAAAAAGAAGGAAGCTGTTAAAAGATGCCCTTCACCAGCGGATCTTTACAGCCCAATCGCAGCTCCTTGTTCAAACGCGCGAAAAACTGGATTTAGGAATCACCACTCCTTCTATTACGCCAGCTATGCTGGAAGATTCCAGCCCGGAAGAATTAGAAAGAAGGCTCTTTTATAAACTGGAAGAGCTGCGCGTAAGTAATGGGAAACATTCTACCATTAACGGAGCTGGCGATCAGGGATACGAAATGTTTACTGCCCCCCAAAGAAGAGTGTATAGCACCTTATTTACTGAACATCTTCTCCATACACATACTGACAATCCGGAAGAACTGAACATCTCCAGAATTATTCTGACAGATGCCATAGACACCTACCATTATTGGGGATTTTACTATATGAGTGAGTACCTGATAAAACTCTATGAAGAGGAAGATGTCTCTGCCCAGGATATGCGTCTATTCTGGCTGGAGAATAGCTATGAGCAGATTCAGCAGTACAGACATAATTTCATTCTGGCCCAAAAAGAAGATTTCTTTCTGGATTAAGGGGGGGGGGTAAAGAATAGGATAAGTTTCTCAAGAATATAGCTCCTACACATATTAAGTATGTGAAGGAGCTATTCTTTGTTATTAGAAAACCCAGAACTTCAGATAAATTGTAAGCTTAGTTACTTACAGGAGTAACTCCAAAGCATAAACTTTCATCCTGTTTTAGAACTAGGATGGACATCCTGATTAGTTGTTTTTAGGTAGTATAAAGATTAAAAAAATTTTAAAATTAGAAATAAGTATTCCTTTTAGATGAACTAATAAACTAATGAAAGATCTTGGTCGTTTTCCCTAAGGATAGTGCAAACTTTCAATTAGCTTAAGAAACCAAATCTGTAACCCTTAAGTATGCGGATAACGCTGATTTTCATACTTACTCATCTATGGTCTTGTTATGTCCTTTTCGGGCAAACCTCAATTTGTGAAGAGGCTAACAGTATGCTAAAAACTATTAGTACTTTTCACTATCAGCCTAAACCTATTAATGATACTCTTTCTTACCAGGTTTTTGATCAGTTCATTAGCGCGCTAGATCCTGATAGGGTACTATTTTCGGCTGAAGAGATAGCCACTTTGGCTAAGTACCGTTTGATCTTGGATGAAGAACTGGAGAAAGGGGATTGCGAATTCATAGAAAGAATAACTGAAATATATGAGAGGCAGATTTACTATACTGATTCTCTTTTGGAATCTTTTCGGAAGTTCGATTTTGATTTGGAAAGAGAAGAATCCTTGAATTTAGCGGGACCAGAGGATTTTTTAACCAAAGATGAGATAGTGGAAATGTGGAGAAAGAGGCTGAAGATGAATACCTATCTCTCTCTGCTTGAAGCCGCGGAGGGTAAACCTATATCAAATGAAAGCTTTCTCAATTACCTTCCTGAAGCTATTGCAAGCGAAAAGTGTGAGTTGTTTAAGAATGGAAAAGATAAGGCAGCCCTTTCCAGTTACATAGGCCAACAATTTCTGTATACTCTGGCCCAAACCTTTGATCCACATACAAACTATTTTGCTCAACAGGATTTAGGAATTTTTGAAGCAGAGTTGGAAGCAGAAAGTTTATCCTTTGGGATTATCATTAATCAGAATCAGCTAGGGGAAATAGTAGTGGAAGATGTACAACCAGGTGGTTCTGCTTGGGATAGCCATCAGGTGAATGAAGGAGATGTCCTTCTCAAAGTAAAGATTGCGGAAGAAGAATTACTCCCATTAACTTGTGTAGGTGATGGGGAGCTCATGCGTATTTTCTTCAGCAACGAAGTCAAAGAAGCTACTTTTTACATTAGAAAGAAGAGTGGGAAAGTGCGCCAGGTAAATCTGACCAAGGCAGTTCCCCAATTGGATGATCAAGCCATTCAGAGCTTCGTACTTACAGGCTCTAAAAAGGTAGGTTACATTAGCCTGCCGGATTTTTATTCAGGTGAAGACTGGGTAAGTGGGTGCGCCACGGATGTTGCTAAAGAACTCTTAAAGCTAAAGAGAGAAGGAATAGAGGGGCTTATTTTGGATATAAGAAATAATGGGGGAGGCTATATGTTTGAAGCCATCCAATTAGCAGGGCTTTTCATTAATTATGGTACCCTGGCGTTAGCAGACGAAAAAGATGGTAGGGTTAGTTCTATGAAGGATCCAAATAGAGGAACCATCTTTAATAAACCCCTTCTGGTTTTAGTTAATGCCATGAGTGCTTCAGCTTCAGAGCTATTCGCTGCGACTATTCAGGATCATAACCGGGGACTCATAATAGGAGCTAATACCTATGGCAAGGGGAGTATGCAAACTATTCTACCCATAGATGCCTATAAATACCATACACAGGAAATGGCCATACTTGGTTCTGAAGCTTCGTCTTTTGTGAAGTTAACTGTAGGGAAATTTTATCGAGTCTCCGGAGAAAGCTTGCAGCAAAAAGGGGTTACACCAGACATACCCTTACCTACTATCTTTGATGGACTTAAACTGGGGGAGGTCTTTGAGCCCTACTCTTTACCCAATTCTCAGGTAACAAAAAAAGCCTATTTCTACCCCTCAAAAGAACTTCCCCTATCACAACTAATAGAGAATAGCCAACAGAGAGTTTCAACAGATTCTACTTTTCAGTATGTAGAAAAAGCAGGGAAGATGCTAGCCAATCCCAAGATGTATGTGCTTCCTCTTCATAAAGATCAGATAGTTACTTATTGGAAGAATGGACCTTTTGCCAGCTTTACAGCGGACTGGGCCAGTCAAGCTTTTTCTTTTGATATCAGTAATCCTGAATACTTAAAAGGACTGAGTGGGTTTTTAGAAGAAGGAGAGGAAGTAAATGGAGAAACTATGAAGACGATAAGAGAAGATGTATATGTGCAGGAGTCTTACAGGATTATGGAAGATCTTATCAAAGCTATAAATAAACCTTAACACAATTTCAATCTAATGCAGATGTACCAAACCAGACTAATAGTCCTAACTATTGCTTTTACCTTGTTAAGCATGTCCACTTCCTATGGACAATCGACTTCAGAGGCGGTAGCTTACATGGATGGGATTACCCTGGAGTATAAAGAGCTAAAGACAGAAACATGGCAGTATCTCAAGTCTATCATGAAAGGGAAGAATGCCAGAAAGGTGGAAAATCGTAGGAAGGATTTAGTGGTAGCTATGCGTTCGGCCAAAGCAGCGGTAAGCCGCAAAAGGCCTTTTCAACAAGATGCTACCTTCAAGGAAGCCATGATTAACTATATGGACATCAATCTGAAGCTTCTTAATGAGGATTTTGAGGAGATCGTAGACATGGAAGAAATAGCTGAGCAGTCCTATGATAATATGGAAGCGTACCTACTTGCTAAGGAAAAGGCTAATGAAAAGTTTGATGAAGCCTCTGACTTAGTCAATGAAGCTCAGAAAACATTCGCTGCTAAGCATAACATTACTATCCTGGAAGCTGAAGGCGATAAAACAACAAATAGGATTGAGAAGGCTTCAAAGGTACTAAGCTACTAC
>JBCBKZ010000474.1:0-4768 GCA_038520955.1 Bacteroidota bacterium
AAAAACGCTTGTGTATTATCTTCTTCCCCTTTTCCGGACCTCAGCGTAAGAGCGTAATCCTTCATCAATAACCCATAATCTACCAACTCTACCGTTCCAGTAACATAAAGTGAGGTAGGTACCTTAGGGCCTTCTATGTAGATATTACTTCCTGGAAGTGGGCTCTTATCTTCTATGGGGTAATGATCTACTGTTCCTTCATTTACTGCCAGTCCGGCTACCAATAGGATACATGTATCCTCTTTACTTGTACTCACTTCCCAGCCTGTCTTTTTCCCTTCTCCATCTATCATATCATCACGCACCCTTTCAAGCTTGGGTTCTACATAAGAAACATAAAAGCCTTCCTCTCCTTCAAACAAGCCTAGCCATTCTCTACTTCCTGAGTTAGGTGGTACATCTTCTCCATGAAAGGTTCCCGGAACGAGTATTGCCATTGGCACAGGAGGACTGATTTCTCCTAAAAATCCGCTAAACACAAAACCACTCTTATTTGCCAGAGCTCCATTCCTGGCCTTAACCTCCACCCATTCTCCCTTGATCTCTTTCCCATTATCAGAAATGCTGAGGGAGTTCCCAGTATATGCCACCACTTCCACTTCCGTTCCTAGAGCTAGCTTCCCTATTTTCTCCCCATTAGTTCCAGCGCTATTGCGCATATTTAATCCATTTTCAGCTAATACGTATTGAATGTCCTGAGCATGGAGTAGCCCCTGGAATAGAAGAAACTGGAGGAGAAAAAACTTAGCTAACAATTTCATGATCCACGATTAGTAACCCTTAAAATATCATTATTCAGGGAGAATAATATGGGTATGTCAGGATTGGAGGACTTCTCCTTCAGAAGTGGTTGAGGATAATTCATCCATCAGTTACCTCCTACTTAGCCTTATGCTCTGGTTCCAACAAATCCATCACCGTCTTCACTGGGTTAAAGGTTTCATTGGGGACTTCCAGCATGATGGTATTCCAGTCTGCCATGGCGCCATTCCAAAGTCCGGGGAGTTCCATGGCCTTGAGGGGCTTCCCATTTAAGGATTTCTGGACGATGAAGCCCATCTTATCATTTCGGTACTTCATCAGGTCAAATTTCTCCCCTTGATAATCCCTGATACTGCATACCAGGTCCGTGATATGCGCATAGCGAGAGCGGGAAAGGATTTCCGCCTGCTCAGTATTTTCTGTATTGATTTGGGCAGTTTCTATGACCTGTAAGGAGGCTTCCCCTTCTTCCTCTATCCAAAATGGACCTCCACCAGTAGCTTCTTCCGTGCGTATGATCCCACACACACGTATAGGTCTGTTTAGCTTATGCCTAAACCACTCCAATCTGTCTTCTGTATTCCATTCTGATAGTTTCTCTGGAATCCATAAACCTAATTCTGTTCTCAGGAAAGAAAGCAGATTTTGTTCTTCCTCCGGCAACAGAAACTGAGCCTTCTCCAGTTGTTTAAGCCACCCGAATATCCGAACCTGAAAGTAATAGAGGACTCCTCCTAATAGCTTCTTCCACAAGTAGGTAGATTCCTTCCAGTCATCATGGACGACATTATCTATGTTTTTGATGTATACCCAATCAGCTGTGATTCTATTCAGATTTTCCAATAAGGCTCCATGTCCTCCGGGACGGAATAGCAGGTTCCCATCCTCCTTAATAAAAGGTTGATTTTCCAGATCCACCGCTAAGGTATCCGTGGAAGGCTCCTGAATAGATTTTTCTATCTGAAAATGTACATCATAGGCTTTCTCATACTTAGGCACTACCTCCTTTAGAAGTGCATCAAACTTGTTTATCTGGTGAGGGGGAACCGTAAAGTGTAGCCTTACCTGCCTGTCAGCGGCCACACAGTAATGAGCTGCCTCTACCAGATGTTCTTCCAGGGCCGTTCTCATCCCATCTTCATAATGGTGGAAAGGGATAAGTGCTTTGGGAAAGCTTCCAAACCCTAGTCCTTGCTCCTTGAGCACGTAGGCAATAATGGTAGCGAAATCTTTCTTCTCAATTAGTTCTCGAAGCGGAAGTTCAGCATCTTCCAATTCTTTCTGCAGAGACTCCCCAAAGGGAAAAGCCAGAATCTGCTGGCAGAAAGTGTCAATTATTGCAAGCTGAGTTGTATGTAAAGCGTCTCCCTCATTCAGGTAGGCAAATAGTAGCTTAAACATCCTGCTGGAAGCACCAGAAGCTGGCACAAATTTACTCATGACCACCTCTTGCTGAGCCATGCTAAACTCATTGAGATAGGCTTGCTGGTCTTTCTCTTCTATCAGTAGGACTCCATCCTCCGGGCTAACATGACGTAGTAGCTTCACTGCTGGAAATCCTTCAGAAAATAGCTTTAGCTGAGCCAGGACCTCTTCTTGTGATTTACCTGAGGACTTTATTTGGTCGAGCTGTTGGAGGGTAAAGATACTTTCGGCTTGGTCCGCTTTCATAGGAGAATGTGTGTAGGAACAAGTTCATCATTTTTTGGAAACGCTCCTAAAATCCCATACTCTAATCCCATTCTTTTCACATAATTGGAAGAAATGCCTACATGAAGGCCTCTTTAATAGAGAAGCAACTATTCAACCTTATGAAATCATACTTATTACTACTTTCTATCCTTTTCCTTTTTTTCTCTTGTCAGGAAGAAGAAACGCCCCAAAGGTCTAATATCCTGTTTGCCATAGCAGATGATCAATCCTTCCCTCATGCGGGTGCCTACGGATGTACATGGATAGAGACCCCCGCCTTTGATAAAGTGGCTAAGGAAGGGCTGCTATTTACTCAGGCTTTTACCCCCAACGCCAAGTGTGCCCCTTCCAGAGCTTGCATCCTCACGGGCAGAAATAGCTGGCAGCTGGAAGAGGCTGCTAATCACTGGTGTGTGTTCCCGGAGAAGTTCACCACCTTTCCAGAAGTACTACGTGAGAATGGCTACGAAGTAGGGAGAACAGGCAAAGGCTGGGCGCCAGGTGTAGCTATGAGAGATGGAGAGCCCAGAGAGCTCATAGGAGAGGTCTTCAACGATCACAAATTGACTCCTCCGGCTGGTTATATTTCGCCTCTGGACTATGCAGAGAATTTCAAGCAGTTTTTAGGAGAAAGAAAGGCTGATGCTCCTTTCATGTTTTGGTATGGAGGCTATGAGCCTCATAGGGCTTATGAGTTCCAGGCTGGGATGAATAAGGGTAACAAATCCCTCGCGGAAATAGAGGGTGTCCCTCCTTTTTGGCCGGATACAGATACGGTAAGAGCAGATATGCTGGACTATGCCTACGAGATAGAATACTTTGATCAGCAACTAGGGAAGATGCTGGAAGTGCTGGAAGAACAAGGCTTACTGGAGAATACCATTGTGATAGTTACTTCTGATAATGGTATGCCCTTCCCACGCGTGAAGGGACAGGTGTATGAGTATGACCACCATTTACCCCTCGCCATCATGTGGGGGAAAGGGATCAAGAACCCTGGAAGAATCATAGAAGAGTACGTCAACTTCATCGACTTTGCGCCTACCCTATTGGAGGTAGCGGGAGTTGGCTCCACATCCATGCAGCCCATAACTGGTCAAAGCTTTACTTCCCTCATGCAAGACCAATCTGATCCTTCCAGAAACGACTATGTCCTTATAGGCAAAGAAAGACATGATATAGGAAGGCCTAATGATGAAGGATACCCAGTCCGGGGCATCATCAAAGGAGAATTTGCCTATACCCTCAATTTCAAGCCTGACAGATGGCCAGCGGGTAATCCGGAAACCGGCTACCTGAATACAGATGGAAGCCCGACCAAAACCGTCATTCTCAATGAAAGACGTAGACTAGGAAGTAGCACCTTTTGGGACCTAAACTTTGGGAAGCGGGTAGCAGAAGAATTGTATCACCTCCCTTCGGACCCCTACTGCATGACCAATCTTGCGAAGCGTGCTGAGCATGCTGATAAAAAGGCTGCACTGAAGGAATTACTCATATCAGAACTTACCCAGCAGCAAGACCCTCGTATTCTGGGGAATGGAGATATCTTCGACGGTTACCTTTACGCAGATAAGAGACAGACCAACTTTTACGAACAATTCCAGGAGGGTAAGCTAGGCCCTAATGATGCAGGCTGGGTAAATCCTGGGGATTTTGAACCTGAAACGCCTTAATATGAAAGCCACAGATTCACAGATGAAAATCAGATATCTGTGAATCTGTGGCTAAAAGATCTACTCATACTGAGCTTCAAATTCCTTTATTGCTTTTTGATAGTTTTCATAAAGAGTATCTTTCTCATTCTCACTCAAGTTTTTACTTTCAAGTAGGGTAGAGAGAATCTCAAACTTTTCCAATTCATGGTTGATGATATCAGAATAGTAAACTAACCGCTTAGGAATATTTTTATCCCCCCATTTAAGCGATGCCCAAAAAGGGATATCAACCTTTATCACTTCTCCAGTCTGAGAAGAAACCATTACACCTCCTAGTTGGATTAATACATGGTAAAAAGAATAAACTTGAAAAGGATTTGTGAGCGATCTAGGAAGTGGAGAAGAAGAACCCCATAGTTCTATAACTTTTTCCTTGATACTTATGCTAATGGGATATTCACTAATATTACTCGTAACTGTACCATACCATAACTCCTTATAAAGATGATGCCATCTGGTCTTCCCTTCAGAGTCAAATTGATCATAGGAAGACCAATCAGGCCTTTCGCTATCTATCCATACAATTGAAGTAAAGACTAAGGAATCAGAGCCTGAATTCTATCAAAGGCTATATGAAACTTTGAAATCTTCCTATG
>JBCBKZ010000475.1:0-4765 GCA_038520955.1 Bacteroidota bacterium
GATTGAAATAAGTATGCATACTTATTTCAATCGCCAAACCTCTTAACGTAGATGGATCTAAATTGTGTATCCTGCCATTAATTATAGGCCTATTCTCCTTGTCAAAGTAGTAATCTCCATAGCCTTCATCATTCACCGTTTTGATCCCCCCAGGCCCTTGAGCATAAAAGGAAAGAATACATCCAATCCCCAAAAGAAAAATCAATCCAGACTTCATATTGGCAAATTCTATTTTGAGTGAGTGTACTATTTGTTTCACAAGATAAAAGGAATTTGCAGCTAAGTACAAGTGAATATCCGGGTACCTACTCTTGACATTAAGAATATATTTACTACATTTAAGGTAAATATAATTTCATGAGTAAACACAGACTAGGAGAATTTGAGGAAGTAGTCTTATTGACTGTCGCCATTTTGCATGGAGAGGCTTATGGAATTGCCATCATCAATGAGATAGAAGAAAGACTCAGCCGAAAGGTGAGCATAGGTTCCCTTCAGGTAGTGCTAAAACGCCTGGAAAAGAAAGACTACCTGACTTCCGAATTTGGAGAAGCCACCAAGGTGAGGGGAGGGAAGCGCAAACGCTTCTTTACCGTAACCAATCTGGGCAAGCAAGCTCTGGAAGACACCAAAGTACAGCGCCTGAATTTGTGGAATGCCATTCCTAAGACCGCCTGGGGAAACTAAGATGGAACCTACCAACACACATATACCTCCAATATGGCTACTGAAGCTATTCAGGTGGTTTTGCCATCCAGACTATGTGGAGGATATAGAAGGTGACCTGACAGAACGTTTCCACTTGCTTGTGAAAGAATCCGGACTGAGAAAAGCCCAGTTCCGCTTTGTTTGGGAGATCATCCGACTGATAAGACCGTCACTTATAAAGCCTCTTTTTCCAAACTATTTTATCCAACCTGCTATGTTTAAACACAATCTGTTAATTACCTATCGTAGCTTTTTGAGGAATAAGAGCTCGTTTCTAATCAACCTGTTTGGCCTTTCTACTGGCCTGGCATGTGTCATTCTCATTCTTTTATGGATGCAGGATGAGTGGAACTTTGACAAGTTTCATGAAAATGATGCGCGGCTATTTCAAGCTATCCATCATGAAATGTTTGAAGGGGATATACAGACATCACATGAATCTGTAGGTCCCATGGCTGAAATTCTGAAAACAGAGTTTCCGCAAATTGAATACGCCGCCACAGTGATCCCTTCAGACTGGTATGACTTTAACAGGCTGACATTATCGGTAGAGGATAGACGGACCACGGCTGCCGGTCAATATGTAGGAAAAGACTACTTCAACATATTCTCCTTCCCACTCATAGAAGGAAATAAAGAGCAGGTCTTAGCAAACAAAAATAGTATGGTTATTTCCAGGTCGCTGGCTGACAGATTGTTTAATACCCATACTGGACTAATAGGAAAAGAAATCAGATTTCAGCAGGAGAGAAATTTTATCATAACAGGTGTATTTGAGGATGTGCCTTCAAATTCCAGCATTCAGTTTGACTTTGCTATGTCTGTAGAGTTATACAAGGACATAGCCCCATGGATCACAAGCTGGAGTGGAGGTCCACTGACTTATGTAACCGTAAAGGAGGGAACTGATGTAGCAGCCCTAAATGAAGAAATTTCTCAAATAGCCTTAAAGAGAGATCCAAACTCTATTCGCAGACCCTTTCTCAAACAATTCTCTGAATACTATCTGTATGGGAAGTATGAGAATGGGAAACTGGTAGGGGGAAGAATAGAATATGTCCGCTTGTTTGCCCTGGTTGCACTATTCATTCTCTTAATAGCCTGCATCAACTTTATGAACCTGTCTACAGCCAAGGCAAGTGTGAGGATGAAAGAAATTGGGGTCAAAAAAAGCATAGGGGCCAGCCGCTCCTCTCTCATCTCCCAATACTTAGGAGAATCAATGATACTTTCCGTATTGGCCTTAGTATTGGCTGCCATACTGGTCCTGGTTTTTCTACCAGAATTTAACCAGATCACCCACAAACATCTCCAATTTCCCACACAAGGATGGACTCTTCTGGCTATTGTCGGTATCACGTTAGGTACAGGTCTCCTTGCGGGCAGTTATCCCGCTCTTTACTTATCCAGCTTTGACATCATCCAAATTCTGAAAGGGAAACTTCAAACTACCTTTGGTGAGTTGTGGTTGAGACGTGGACTGGTTGTCTTTCAGTTTACCCTCTCATTTATCCTGATGGTAGCAGTATGGGTGGTGTATCAGCAAATGAAGTACGTACAAACCCAGAATATAGGCTATGATAAGGATCAGGTGATCGTTTTTGATATTCAGGGAAAGGTGAAGGAAAATCCGGATGTATTCCTGGAAGAGTTGAGAAAACAGAAAGGAGTGATTAAATCTGCGGTTTCTTCTCACAATTTAACGGGCTCTGCCTGGAGTTCCTGGGGCGGTATTTCATGGGAAGGGAAGGCTGAAGATGATAACAGGAAGATAGAACTGGTGGGAATAGGCTTTGATTGGCTGGAGACCCTTGGGATAGAAACAGTCAGTGGTAGGGCATTCTCCAGAGAGTATAGAAGTGATAGTGTAGACCTGATGTTTAATGAAGCGGCCATTGCTATGATGGGATTTACACCGGATGAAGCCATAGGGAAACCCATTGATATGTGGGGAGGGCCCACCAAAAAGATCATAGGGGTAGCTAAAAATGTGCACTTTGAGTCCTTCCATGAAGAGGTCAAACCCATGGTATTTTTCCACTTAAGCACGGATAACCTTAAGTATGTCATGGCCCGTCTGGTACATGGACAGGAACAAGAAACCCTGTCCCATCTAAGTTCCTTTTATGAAGAAATTAATCCTGGATTCTCACTGGACTACAAATTCATGGACGAGAATTACCAGACCTTTTATGAGGCAGAACAGAGGGTAGCAGAACTTTCAAAATACTTCACTTTCCTTGCAATCCTGATTTCTTGCATGGGAATTCTTGGACTGGCGGCTTTCTCCGCAGAAAGAAGAACCAAAGAAATAGGCATTCGAAAAATACTGGGCGCTACCCCATGGAGAATTATCAACTTGCTTTCCATGGATTTCAGTAAGATGGTCGTGGTAGCTATCCTGATTGGACTGCCGGCAAGTTATCTATTAGCAAGAGAATGGCTGAATGGCTTTGCCTATAAGATAGACCTGACTTACGGATACTTTCTTGGAGCCACCATACTCACCTTCCTGATAGCTTGGTCCACGGTGAGCTTACAATCTCTGAGGGCTGCTTCCATCAATCCCGTAGATTGTTTGAAGGACGAATAGACTAGAGATTGAGAAAATTTATGGCGAATGCACAGATTTGTACCCAACGAAATCTGTGCATTTGCGGTTTTTAAGTAGCTTGCAAGCCAAGAACCATACGTCAAAACAAATTAGCCTATTTCCATGAGCTACTATGAGATTATAGCTGGTCTGGTGTTTTTAGCCGCGATCTTCGGATATATCAATGTTCGCTTTTTAAAACTCCCCACCACCATAGGATTAATGCTGATCACCCTTTTGTACACCATAGGGGTGTTGGCACTCAGTTATTTTGATGATACGCTCCTGAAAATAGAAGCTGAGTTAATTCGGCAGATAGACTTTGAGACGGTGGTCATGGACTATATGCTGAGCTTCCTGCTGTTTGCTGGCGCCCTCCATACCAACTTCCAGAAACTCAAAAAACATGCAGGCCCTATTATTGGATTCGCGACCATAGGCGTAACCTTATCTACCTTTCTTATTGGTACATTGACATTTTACCTCTTACAGATATTGGGAACCCCTATTAGCTATATATACTGTCTACTTTTTGGCGCCATCATTTCTCCTACTGATCCTATTGCTGTTTTGGGAATCCTGAAGAAAGCCAAAGCACCCAAGAATCTGGAAATCAAAATTGTAGGAGAGTCTCTCTTTAATGATGGCGTAGGTGTGGTTCTGTTCCTTACGCTTTTCTCCATTGCTGCTTCTCAAGGAGCCCCTATCAACCCCGTAGACATAGTAAAACTATTTGGCTTAGAAGTGTTTGGTGGTATAGCCCTTGGCTTAATCGTAGGCTGGGTGAGTTTCAAACTTCTTAAGACCATTGACGACTTTAGCATAGAGGTAATCATTACCTTGGCAGCAGTTATGGTGGGAACGGTCATTGCCCAGAAGCTTCATTTGTCAGCGCCTCTGGCAATGGTAGTCGCAGGATTATTCGTAGGGAATGATAAAGCGAGAGACAGAGCTTTGTCCAAAACCACGGAACTGTATATGGATAAGTTCTGGGAATTGATTGACATCCTCCTAAATGCTATTCTGTTTGTCCTGATAGGCATGGAAATCCTGGTTCTAACCTTCGAGATGGATTATGTGATTGCTGGCTTAATTTCCATTCCACTGGTGTTGATCTGTCGTTACGCCTCCTTATGGCTACCTGTGAAGACCTTCGAGAAAAGACTGGAGTTTGTTCCTTACACCAACTTGATCATGACATGGGGAGGGTTAAGAGGAGGGATCTCTATTGCACTTGCCTTAACGCTGACGGACGAGATGAATAGGGAAATGTTCCTAGTAATGACCTACATAGTAGTCATATTCTCTATCTTGGTTCAAGGACTAACGATAGAGAAGGTGATTAGGAAGTTGCTGCCGAATAAGGAGTAGATATTTATAATTTTAAATTCTCTGATGAGTCATAAACTTTTATGTTTTCATATCCTTTTGTGTATCTCCCAAAATCAAACCATCTCCTATAAA
>JBCBKZ010000476.1:0-4760 GCA_038520955.1 Bacteroidota bacterium
TGAAGGAGAGATTATTCAAAGAATATGGCAAACTCCAGAATATAAACTTATGCAGGAAGCTGGAGTAAGTTGTGTTTATGAAGTGAAATTAAAAGTTTCTTCATCTCTTGAAGTAGTGGAGTATAAAATTCAGGATCCTTGTCATCCTGTTTATGAAAAGCTAATTGAAGGATATTTATACGAATTGGAATTAAATCCAGAATCCATAAATTCTAAGCGGAGGTACACATGGATTACTTGGCGATTAAAGCTTAGGCTGTTCGGTTGATTATTACTAGTTCTTTGGCCTGTGGTCGAATGTTTTGACTGATTACCCATTCGCCTGAGATCGAATGTTTCGACCGATAAGAATCGTTATCTGATAAAGCAATGTACTACCTTACACCAGCTGCACTTAGTCTTCAAAAATACTGGCTAAAAGAAACTATCAACCCATTACTTTAATGTTGGGCCTCCACCCTCAAAACCACATCTCCTGCGCCAGTCTAAATGTATTACAGTGCGCCTCCACTATATGGCTGATTTGAGGAGAGTAACCACCACCCAGGCAAACCACTACCGGAAGGCCATACTGCTGACAAAGGGAGAAGACATAGCGGTCTCTTTCCTTACAGCCTTCTCTGCTGAGGCTGAGCTTGCCTAGTTTATCGGTTTCCAGTACATCTACGCCTGCCAAATAGAAGATGATGTCTGGTTGGAATGCTGCTATCTGTTGAGGAAGATGCTGGGTGAGGGTTTGCAAGTAAACTTCATCCCCTGTAAAGGCGGGATGGGCGATGTCAAGATCGGATACTTCTTTTCTCAAGGGATAGTTCTGTTCGCAGTGAACGGAAATAGTAAATACTTCAGGCCTTCCCTGAAAGAGGACAGCCGTTCCATTCCCCTGATGTACATCCAGGTCTATGACCATGGCTTTGTGGATATACTTATGCTCCAATAGCCAGTTGATGGCAATGGCCTGATCATTTAGTACGCAAAATCCTTCCCCTCTATCTGCAAAAGAGTGATGGGTTCCTCCTGCCGTATTCATGCTGATCCCATGCTCCATGGCAAAGAGTGCATTCTGTATGGTGCCATCTGCTATGGTGATCCCTCTTTCTACCAGTTGAGGCGACATGGGGAAGCCTACTTTTCTCGCTTCTCTAGGAGTGATGCTTTGGTTTTGAAGGGCCTTCCAGTAGGTGGCATCATGTGTAAGAAGAACAGTTTCGGTAGTTAGCTTGCCCGGCTCAAAGAAGTTCTCCTTAGTAAGGGTTCCCTCATAGATCAACTGCTCTGGTATCAGCTCATATTTCTCCATGGGGAATCTATGTCCTTCAGGGAGAGGATGCGCATATAATGGAGACCAGGCTACTTTTAGCATAAATCTTCTTAATACGGAAAGCTCAAAATCGATGTATAGGATAAATAATGTTATACATAGTGTTTTGTTTGAAGAGGCGGATAACCACAGGGGATTCGCCTTTTTTTCTATTGAGATGCAGCCATTTTGATCTTCTCACTGTATCTTAAGGTAAAACTAGATCAAACTATTATGAGATTCCTGAAAATACTGTTCTATGGATTCCTGATTATGGTGGCCCTTGGCTTTTTTCTGAAAGGGAAAGCCTTTGAATTCTTTGGAATAGGAGATGAAGACATAGTTGTTAGCGAGGTGTTTGATGAGTCGGATATGGAGGCAAACGGATTTGATGAGATTTTCATTTCCGGCAACTTCAAGGTAATTCTGGCCCAGGAAAACGACTACGAGATAAACGTGAATGCCAGCCAGGAACTTAAGCCTTATATAGTAGTGAACCAGAATGGTGACCGACTGGAGGTGAAATTGAAGAAAGGATTCTCCGTCAGGAAGATGGGGAAGGCTGAGATATTCATAGCATCTCCTAAGATCAATCATGTAAAAGTGAGTGGTGGAGTAGAGCTGAAAACGAGAAATGCCATCAAGACAGAAAGGTTAGAACTGGAAGTATCAGGTGCGGGAGATGTCTCTATGGAAGTGGAGGCTGACAGGTTTGAAACCCATCTAAGTGGAGCTGGATCTATGGACCTCAAAGGAAAGTCTGATGTAGCTGAAATATCTATTTCCGGTGCAGGCAAGGTAAATGCCTTTGACCTGCTTACGGATCGACTGGAAGTACATGTATCTGGTGCAGGACTAGCCAATGTCCATGCTAGAGACGAGTTAGACGTGCATGTATCAGGAGCTGCTTCTTTAAGATATAAGGGAAGCCCCAGAATCAGTCAGTCTATCAGTGGTGCAGGAAGTGTGAGAAGCGCTGACTAATACTTAGAAAATTCTTAATTAGACATATGGTTTTCAGGTCTGACCCTTTTGGGTGGACCTGAATTTTTTTGCCCTTTCTTGACCCTCAAGGGAGGATTTATCACTTTTGGGGCTATGAAACCACACATAGCACTCGTACTCTCCGGGGGAGGAGCACGCGGACTAGCACACATAGGTGTTATTGAGGAGCTTCTGGGAAGAGGCTATAATATCCATTCTGTAGCAGGCACCTCCATGGGTTCCTTAGTAGGAGGGGTGTTTGCCTTAGGGAAGATGCAGGAATTTAAGGAGTGGATGTACACCCTGGACAGGGCCAAGACCTTTTCTCTGGTAGACTTTACCCTCAATTCTGAAGGCATCATCAAGGGAGACAAAGTATTTGAGGTGATCAAGGAGTTTATTCCTGATATGCCCATAGAGGATTTACCCATTCATTTTTCTGCTACCGCCTGCGACCTGGAAAGAGGAAACGAGGTCGTCTTTAAAAGTGGAAGTTTATTTCGAGCTATTCGTGCTTCGGTGTCTATTCCTACCTTATTGACACCCGTTAGGTATGAAGGGAGAATATTGGTAGATGGAGGACTGATCAACAATCTGCCCGTATCCAATGTGGAAAGGAAGGCAAATGATTTTCTGCTGGCAGTGGATGTAAGTGCCAATGTACCCTTACTCGCGCCACCGGTTTCTACTGAACAGGAAGAGGCGGAAGCTACCTATCTGAGCAAGTTCAGAGATTTTCAGGATTACCTGGAACAATTCTTCCCCAAAAAGGAAGAGGAAGAAGAAAAGGAGGTGGGCTCTTTTGACCTTCTGAACCGGACTATCAGCATCATGATGGAGCGTATCACCCGATTCAATCTGGCTGCAAACAGGCCGGATCTCCTCATAAATATCTCCGAGAAATCTGGCGAGATATATGACTTCTATCGGGCTGAGCAGTTGGTGGAAATAGGTAGGTATGCTGCTATCAATGCCTTGAATGAATGGGAGGGCAGTTCTGCCTCTGAAATGTTCCTATAACTACTGTCATCCCGGTGGGCTCGTAGGGGATTGCCAGTTGGGTAGGCCGGGATCTAGAGACGCTTATATTAGTAGTATGAGTTCCGCAAGATACCGTTTGAAGCTTTTCCCAACTCTTTAGGCCCAACGGTATGACAGAATTAATTGAATGATTTTGCTGTCCATCAACCCACAATCAATCCCGTCAAATAATAGAGAATAGAAGGACATAGTAGCACTCCCAATCCTGTATAAAAGGTAGCCGTCAACGCTCCATAGGGTACCAGCTTAGGATCAGTCGCTGCAAGTCCTGCGGCTACGCCACTGGTGGTGCCTATCATGCCCCCAAAGACCATGGCTGTATTTGGATTGTCCAGCCCCATTTGTTTCGCAAAGAAGGGAGTAGCTATGGTGGTAACTATGCTTTTGATTACGCCAGTAGCTATGCTGATAGCGATTACATCAGAGCTCGCGCCTATGGCAGCACCTGTAACTGGGCCCACTATATAAGTACAGGCCCCAGCCCCTATAGTGGTCATACTCTTGGCATCCGGGTAGCCCATCAACCAGGCTGCAGTGGCACCTAATACAAAGGCAACGCCAATCCCAATGAAAAGGGACAGTATGCCAGCTAAGCCTGCCTTTTTAATTTCGTGGAAACTGGCACCCATGGCAGTGGCTACAATGGAGAAATCTCTTAGCATGGATCCTCCTAATACTGCTACCCCTGCAAAAAGGGAAATGGAGGCGATACCTTTTTCTCCACCGAAGTAGGCCAGAACCAATCCAGAGGTAATGGCTATAGCTGCTCCCGATATCTTTCCACCGGGTAGTTTGGAAGCCAGCCAGTAAGACACCCACATGATGGCCCCTATGAACAGAAAGGCGAATATCAGCCCATTCTTTCCGATCAGACTATTGATCACTTCCATACTTATTCTGATTTAGGGTTAGAGGCTTTCCCAATTTTGGCTACCATAGGGACAAGGAAGAAGCAGGCCAGGGTCCCACCAACTCCCACGATAAGGGCTACCCATCCACCGGTTAGGGCGGCTTTCACATTTTGGGAGGCCGACATGGCCACCACGATGGGAATGTACATCCCACTCCAGAAGAGGATGCCCTGAGCGGTTTCCTCCTGAATGGTCTTTTTTCGGTAAAGGAGGGTATTCACCAGAATCAACAAGGCCATGGCAAAGCCAACGCCCCCTACATTACCGTCTATATGAAGCCACTGGCCCAGTAAGGCGCCCATGAGCTTCCCTGCCAAAAAACATCCAGCCAGAATGGCCACACCGTATATTTTCATCCGTTAAGGGGTTAAATTCACCTTATAAAAAGATCTAAATCCATAAAACGACTCAGCTTTCAACTTATAGCCGTGTGTAAGAAAAAGGTCTCCTCTTGGGAGCTAGGTCTTATACATATCTAGTTTGAGTTGAATAAAGTCCATGCATCAAAGAAGTGGGTTAGTCTT
>JBCBKZ010000477.1:0-4759 GCA_038520955.1 Bacteroidota bacterium
AGACATTCCTCTCCCAGAACATCCAAGGCCCGATTTCCACAGACCTTTATGGAAAAACCTGAATGGGATATGGCAATTTGAGTTTGATTCTTTGGATGTAGGGATTAATGATAATTGGCAAGGAGTAGTTGAAGCTGACGAGCAAGAAAAGGAATATAGTCGTAGCATACAGGTACCTTTTCCATGGGGTTCTGCTTTATCCAATCAGGAGGATCTGGCAGATATAGGCTGGTATAAGCGGAGTATCACAGTAGATGAAAGTTGGGGAGACAGGCGGGTGTTCTTGGTCATAGGAGCTTCTGATTGGGAGACTACCGTATGGCTGGATGGTCAGGAGATAGGGATGCATAGAGGAGGGTATGTTCCCTTTTCTCTGGAGTTAACAGATCACATCAGATTAGGAGAAGAGCAGACACTCGTGATCAGAGTGGATGACAAACGAAGAGACTTTACCCTCTATGGGAAGCAAGGATATGGCAACGCTCGTGGAATTTGGCAAACTGTGTACCTGGAAGGGCGGGGGAGTACCTATCTGGAGGCAGTACATTGCACACCGGACATTGATGGAGGGAAGGTTTCTGTCAAGGCTATCCTGCCGGAAATGGCCTTAGATACGCTTTCTTTTCAGTGTACCATCCAGACTGAGCAAGGCCCTCTAAAAGCAGAAGGAAACATTCTTCCATTGCATACAAAAGCTACCATTGATATTTCTCTCCCTAATGCCAGACTGTGGGAGTTGGATGATCCTTATTTGTATGATGCACAGGTAATTCTTCAAGATGATACGATCAATACCTACTTCGGGATGAGGAAGGTATCTGTGGTGAACTTACCCGGAACAGACTACCCTTACGTAGCCCTCAATAATGAGCCTGTTTATCTTCAGCTGACCCTGGATCAGTCCTACCACCCTGAAGGCTATTATACCTTCCCTTCAGATCAATTTATGAGAGAAGAGATAGAAAGGACCAAAGCCATAGGGCTAAACGGGATACGTCCTCACATCAAGGTGGAGGTGCCAAGAAAACTATATTGGGCAGATAAGCTGGGCTTGCTCGTAATGGCTGATGTCCCTAATAGTTGGGGAGAACCCTCTCCGGAGCAAAAAGCAGAGTGGGAATATACCATGAGAGAAATGATCAAGAGAGATTATAACCATGCTTCCATCTTTTCATGGGTGATGTTTAATGAAACCTGGGGACTGGCTAATAAAGTGCAAGAGGGTGGTAAGGACGTCTGGAAGTACTACCCTGAAACCCAGCATTGGGTAGCTTCCATGTACTATCTGGCTAAGTCCCTGGACCAAAGTAGACTGGTGGAGGATAACTCTATCTGTTGTGGGAGAGGACATACGGAAACAGATCTGAACTCATTCCATGCATACTTACCTGGTTGGGCCTGGCAAGATTTGATGGAAGAGATCAATGATAGCACGTATGCAGGTAGCGGACACCAGTTTGAAGCAGGCTTTTACCAACAGACCCAACCCCTCATTAATTCTGAGTGTGGCAATGTGTGGGGGTATCAGGGCAGTACAGGAGATGTGGATTGGAGCTTTGATTATCACTGGATGATGAATGTGTTCAGAACCTTCCCTAAAATGGGGGGCTGGCTATACACAGAACACCATGACGTCATCAATGAGTGGAACGGCTACTGGCGATATGACAGGAGTGAGAAAGATACGGGTATGGGCGATCTTGTGCCTGGTATGAGTCTGAAAGATCTACATTCGGATATCTACTTGTCTACCGGGAATGCGATAGGAGCTACCGAACGAGGCAATACGGAAGTAAGTGTTCCCCTCTTCCTTTCTTCTATGACAGGAAAAAACTATGGGAGCCAGCTTCAGATCCACACCAATCTCAAGTTTATGGATGCCGCAGGTATTGAAAGTCTGAAGGTTCTTCCTTCCAGAATGGTGGATTATGAACCCTGGATGCAAAAGAAACTAGATGATCTTAAGGTCATTCTTCCCAATGAGAATGGGTTGGCCATTCTACAGTTGTTTACGCTGGCAGAATCAGGCGACACCCTTCACCGTAACTTTTATTTTATGGAAGTCCAGGCAGAGACTGAAAATCGAAAGGGAACCCTCATTTCTCTGAAAGCTGATCAGCTAAGCGGCAGTGAATGGAGCAAGAAAGAATGGAAAGTAAGAGAGGGAAGAAAGTTAAATGGGAGTGGGAAGGGTTTCTTTGAGTATGAATTTCCCCTCACAGGCGAAACTGTCAGAACTAAAAAGGGGGCGTATGTGATCCTGGAAGCAGGCGCTAAGGAATTATTCGTCAAAGACCAGGAGGACTATGAAGGAGTGGATTTTATGCTGGGCGGAAGGGTAGCAGCCAGCAGCAATCCTAATTCATACCCTATGACGGATGAGACATATTTTTCATCAGAAATCCAGGTTCGCATTAACGGCCAAAAAGTCAAAGAGGTAGTTCTCCCTGATGATCCTGCAGACCACAGAGGATTACTATCCTGGCATCATCAGTTGAGAGATAGAAAGTTGAGAGAGGCGGGCTCTTATGGGTATCTACTGAAGATTCCTGTCTCAAAATCACAGCTGTCAGCTTCCCTAAAAAAAGGAAGTTTGACGCTCAGGTTGGAAACTAAGGATGATGGAGGCATGGCCATTTATGGAAAAGAGTTTGGCCGGTATCCCGTAGACCCTTCCCTGGTGATTCCTGACTAATACCTTAACCAGTAATAGATCAGTTTCCAGTATTCGTTGTTCACGAATACAAGGGCTTCCTCAGCTTCCCACCAGTTGCTCATGCTGTAATTGACGGGAGTAGCCCCTACCACCAGCGTAACTATCCCTCTGTCCCAGAAGGCAGTCTTAAAGGTGTTACTTACTCTGCGTGTGTGGAATTTGGAAGTAACTACCATGACATTGGTATAGCCTTCCTGCATGGAATAGCCTAGTATGTGCTGGGCCTCTTCGAAAGTACTAGTACCAGCAGTAAGTGTCCTAATAGCTGAAGAATCTACTCCTTCCAACAGGAGGGCTCTTTGGGTTAGGTTGGCATCGAATACTTCCATACCGTAGGCTAACAGGTCCTGACTTTTATTTCCACCAGTGGTATAAATTCTGTCAGAATAGCCTAACTCATATAGCTTAGCTGCTTCTTTTGCTCGTTCATAGGAGCTGCCGGAAAGTACGAAGATGGCATCTACTTTAGTCGGAGTTTCTTCTTTCACCAGGTAGTGCCCCATAGCCTTGAAAATGGGGATACGTAGTAGAAAAAGGAGGAGCAGGATAATAAATACGTAACTGAACCAAATCAGTAGTTTCTTTATCAGTGATCGCATCTCAAGCCGTTCTTACCTCAATATAACGAAAACAACAGGTTTTCAGATGTATTTCTTAGCCTTCTCTTAAAAACTGATGAAAATAAATGATGGTTTCTATCCCTTTTAGGTAATTAAAAATGCCATAATGCTCATTTGGAGAATGTATAGCATCAGAATCCAGCCCAAATCCCATCAGGACAGTTTCTATGCCTAATACTTTCTTAAACATAGCTACGATAGGAATAGATCCTCCCTCTCGGGTAGGAATAGGTCTTTTCCCGAAAGATTTTTCCATGGCCTTCTCTGCTGCTAAATAGCCAGCTGAGGTAGTAGAAACTACTGCGGGTTCTCCTCCGTGATGGGGGCGTACCTCTACTTTGACAGTAGGCGGTGCAATCTTTTTGAAATGGGTAGAGAACATATCCGTGATTTCATCAGGTTCCTGATCTGGAACTAGTCTCATAGATAGTTTGGCAAAGGCCTTGGAGGGAAGGACTGTTTTAGCACCTTCTCCTATATAGCCTCCCCAGATCCCGTTCACGTCCAGGGTAGGTCGGATGGTAGCTCTTTCAGTAGTACTATATCCTTTCTCACCTCCGCCGGTAGCAGCCAGTCCTAAATCTGCAGAGTACTCTTCTTCATTATGAGGTCTTTCAGCTAGTTTATCTCTTTCAGCGCCTGATAAGTCTACTACCTTATCATAGAAACCCGGAATGGTAATTTTTCCGTCTTCATCTTTCAGGGAAGCGATCATTTCACACAAGATGTTGATGGGGTTGTCTACTGCCCCTCCATACACACCAGAGTGCAGGTCTCTGTTAGGACCAGTAACTTCTACTTCCACATAAGACATTCCTCTTAGTCCAATGGTGATGGAAGGTGTATCATTTGCCAGCATGGAAGTATCTGAAATCAGGACCATGTCTGCTTTGAGCATCTCTTTATGGGCATCTACAAAAATATCCAGATTGTCACTACCCACTTCTTCTTCCCCTTCAATGAGGAACTTGATGTTGCAGGGAAGGCTGTCTTGCTGTAGCAAATACTCGGCAGCTTTCACGTGCATATACATTTGTCCCTTATCATCAGAGGAACCTCTTGCATAAATTTTCTCATCCAGAATGACAGGTTCGAAGGGAGGAGAGGTCCATAAATCCAGCGGATCGGGCGGTTGGACGTCATAATGACCGTAGACCAGTACCGTAGGTCTATCCGGAAGTTGTTCCGTTTCTCCGTAGACGATGGGATGGCCCGAAGTTTGGTAGATATTAACTGTTTTCAGGCCTATGGCTTTCAACTTTTTTTCCAGCCAGTTAGCAGCTTCTTTTACATTTTCTGCATAAGCAGAATCTGCACTGATACTGGGGATGCGAAGGAGTTCAAAAAGTTCACTTAAGAGTCGGTCTTTGTCTGTTTCTACGAAGGTTTTGGGTGTATTCATACAAGCGGCAAATTATTTCTG
>JBCBKZ010000478.1:0-4750 GCA_038520955.1 Bacteroidota bacterium
GAGGGAAATAGCTATGCCTGGGATTGTGCCACAGGTAACGGACAGGTAGCTCTTTCCCTGGCTAACCATTTTGAGGAAGTATTCGCCACAGATATAAGTAGCCACCAGCTGGCTCTCGCCCCTAAAAGAGAGAATATCACCTATGCGTGTAGCAGGGCCGAAAACGCTCATTTTCCCGATAATCATTTTGACCTTATTACTGTAGCCCAGGCATTACATTGGTTTGATAGAGAGCATTTTTTTCAGGAGGTCCATAGGGTATCAAAGCCCTCCGGAGTTTTGGCTATTTGGGGATATGGCTTACCAAAGATCAACTATAAAGTTGATGCCCTTTTGAGTGAGTTTTGTAATCAAGTGTTGGCTGAATATTGGGATTTTGATAGATCTACTAAGCCCTACCAGTTTTCTGACAAAAATGGTCACTTCAAAGAGATTCCGGGACAGAGTAAGTTTGTCATGGAGCAGATGATGAGTAGATCTGAATTGACAGGATATTTATATACCTGGTCTGCGGTAAAAGAATATCTTAGGCACAACCAGGATGATCCCGTGCAGGACTTAATGGAAAGAATAGGATCTATATGGGGAGAAAATCAGAAGGTACCAACGAGATTCTCCATTTTCCTCAAATTGCTGAAAATTACCAAATAGTAAAAAACTGTCATTTAATCGGGTGAAACATTCAGTTTCTAGTGATTTTTTGTTACTTTCTGTCAATCCTTACCCAACCATCCACAGCGACGCTTAGTTTAGAGTTTATCCTAACATGACTATATGCAAACAATTCTGGGTCCTAATGGGACAATAGGAAGATTGTTGGCAAGAGCACTTATCTCTTATACAGCTGAAATAAGGCTGGCAAGTAGAAATCCTCGGCAGCTAAATGGACATTCATGTGAACTCATGAAAGTAGATCTTCTCAACTCTGCTGACGCACTAAAGGCGATTGAAGGTTCAGAGGTGGTCTATCTTACTGTTGGGCTTCCTTATGATACGGCTATTTGGCAAAGTGATTGGCCCGTTATTATTCAGAATGTCATACAAGCCTGTGAAGAACACAGAGCCAAACTCGTATTTTTTGACAATGTGTATCTGTATGGAAAGGTGGATGGGTGGATGTTAGAAGATTCTCCCGTAAACCCCAGCAGTATGAAAGGGGAAGTCAGGGCCAGGGTAGCGCAAAGTATCCATGATGCCATCAACAGAGGATCCATTAATGCGCTAATTGCAAGATCTGCAGACTTCTATGGAGAAACCCCACTAAGTATACCCTATCTGACCATTTTTGAAAGATTCCTCAGTGGTAAAACTGCCCAGTCTTTAGTGAGTGATGCTCACTTACATTCTTATACCTATGTCTGTGATGCTGCAAAAGCTACAGCCCTCCTGGGTAATACAGATAGTGCTTATAATCAGGTATGGCATCTACCCACAGATAAAACGGTCTTAACCGGAAGGGAATTTATAGAGCTGGCCGCTAAGGTATTTCAAGTCTCAGGAAGGTATACCAAGGTAACCCCTCTTATGATGAAGTTTTTGGGTTGGTTTTCCAAACCTTTGAAAGAGATGCAGGAAATGAACTACCAGTTAGATTCCGACTATTTGTTCAGCAGCAATAAATTTGATACCACCTTCGGGAAACAGTGGGTTAGTTATGAACATGGCCTAACAGAAATAGCCTCCCGTATGAAAAAAGCTAGCACGACTATGGCTTAATGAAGGATTTCCAATAAACGCGTCTGTCTGTGAGAAGGCGATGAAAAAGAGATCAGATAGATGCCTGGAGAATATTTACCCGCGTCCAGAGAAAATTGACTATCGTGATCCAGCTTGCCTGATTGGTATAATAGCCTTCCCTGCAGATCATACATCCTAATGTCTCCTTTCTCCCCATTAGGAAGAGACACCTCTACTGTAAGAATATCTGAAACAGGATTTGGGTATAAGAAGATATTAGCTGTGCTGGTAGGGAATACTATTTCCAGCAAATTACTCTGACTTTGTGCCCCATTTACTTGTATCCAAGTGATTTGGTATACTCTACTTCTTTCGGATAGCACTCTGGGAAGAGGATCAACAAATTGGTAGCTAAGTACTTGTTCTCTAGCTGAAAGCTGTCCCAGAATCGTACTACTTCCATTCTCCTCAATTCTTCTGATCTCAAATCTGTCTGTGTTTTCTATGGTGGAAGTGTTCCAACTGAGTAAAACACCATCTCCAAGAAAGGTCCCATTCAAGTCTATTTGGTTAAAGAGAATAGCATCCTCTAAAGGCTGGAGAAAGCCTTGGGTAACATAAGGTTCCGTACTAAAATCAGTTCCTACTATGGCTTCTCCCATGTGGAAGATGTAGGTATCTGTACCCACCGTTTCTATTCCTCCAGCAACCCCAAAGACATACCTTTCCAGACTTTGGGCCCTAAGCTGAATACTCCCCCAAAGGGTAAGTAGTATGAGAATATACTTACTCATGTTTTGAGAGAATTAAGGCTTTCAGCGTTTCTAGTTCCTTCCTGATCGTAGCTATTTCCTCCTCTTGTTCCTGATTCTGCTGTTGGAAGCTGTCTATGGTCTTTTGCTGATCCTTAATGGCCTGAATAAGCACCGGGATCAGGTCTGCATACTGTATGCCTAAGGGAATTTCCTCATTGGGAGATCCTTTGACCACTTCAGGGACGAGGTCCTGTACTTCCTGGGCCAGTAAGCCCAGCTTGGTTTCTGCAGACTGATCCGCTTTCCAATTGAAAGAAACAGGTTGCAGGTTGAGAACGGTGCTCAGTCCATAAGCGATGGGAAGAATATTGGTTTTGAGTCTGGCATCCGAGGTTTGGATCACGCCATTGATGGCATAGATATCTCCCCATTTACGTAAGGGACTGCCCAGGTCAGATGCACCGTCATTATTAGGCCTGAGGACACCGTTTATGATGCTTTCTCCTTGGACATACAATCCATTAGCTGGCGGGTTAACATTGGCTCCCAAGGAAACGCCCAGATTATCATGGACTCTGAATGCAGTAGTACCTCCTACTTGTACGCGTACCGCATCCTCCCCTGCAGCAGCACTCACGTGTAGTTTATCAGAAGGGTTGGATAATCCTATCCCTACCTGACCGCCACCATTCACCAGGTTAAAGTCTTCAGCAGAGTTAAAATTTACATACAAGGGACTTCCAATAGACTCAATTTGGTTTTGGTCAAATGCCAAGCCTCCCGAAGTATCTCCTAAGAGAAGGGTAGCACGTGTAGGGTCTAATGAGCCTCCATTATTCAGGGTACCTAAGGCATCACTTACATGAAGCATACCTGTAGGAGAATTATACCCTATGGCGGTTTGACCATTCTTCTGGATAACGAAACTGTTTGATCTGGTATTTACATCTATGCCATCTCCTATCATGAAAATGGGATCAGAATTTACCCAGGAAGCACTGTCTCCAGTGATGGTATTAAACCTACCCAAAGCCATGGAGCCATAGGGATAAGCATTGGTGTAGTACCCAAAGGTAGAAGAGTAGTTGCCTCTGGCTTCTGTTTGAAAGCCTGTAGCAAAGCTGTTATAGCCATAAGCATCAGCAGGGCCTAAGGCGATGGAGGCTTGTCCTCTGGCATCAGAATTCCACCCAATGGCTATGGCGTAAGCTTCTCTCGAAGAGGAAGCGCCAAGACCCGGAGTTCCTCCTCCTATAGATACGCCATATCTTCCACCAGTATAGCCGTACATGGCAATTCCTCCTTCCTCTTCTGCCGTTCCTTCTACGGTGAAGCTTCCTCTGCCTTTGGAGCTTCCTCCAAAGGTGTAGCTGTTATTCCCTTTGGCATTCCCAAAAAAGGCTACAGAACCGGAACCATCAGCCCACCCAAATGAACCCCAGGCAAAGGCTCCAAATCCCTTAGCCCTGGAGTTTTGACCTCCAGCAAAGGAAAAGAAACCTACAGAATCATAATCCCAGAACCTATTGTAGTTGTACCCTCCAAAAGGGTTAGATAAGTATCCAAATCTGAGTGCCCCTTTAGGTGCATACCATATCAGCTTATACCCTTCTCCTGTAAGAGAATCCCCCAAAAGCACATTTGAAGTGTCTGACATATGCAAGGCGGCAAAGGGAGCGTCTACCCCTATGCCTATTCTTCCACCGTTATAGTAGGCACTATTTTCATTTTGGTTCCAGACTGTATTTCCGCCTGCACCCGGAACCCACTGACTCCCGTCGTACTGCAGGACCTGATTGGGAGCTAGTCCAGTAAGGTCCACATCCGAGATGTCAGACAAATCCATATCCACTTCTTCCGCAGTGAGCGCATAGGGGACAGATTGTAGATTCTGAACAGTGAGGGGCGTTCCGTCCAGGACAGGCTGAACTTTAAACTGACCGGAATTCCAATCTATGGTAGAAAAGGTTCCAGAAACTACTGATCCCTGACCTATGACACATTTGAAGAGGCCGTATTGGTCCGTAGTCAGAACATGCGTCTCTTCATACACTATGACATCAGAAGGGTCCAGGATTCGGATTCCTACATTCAGGTTGACAAACTGTTTGGATACTCCAGCAACATCCCGGGCAATTCCCTGGTACATAATTCCCTGGGGAACCTGTGCATAAGTTAACTTAGGTAGGCTTAGCCAACATAATGCGATGCAAAACAAAAAGGCAAGGCGTTTCATGGTGGTGTGTGGCGTTAGGGTTGAAAATATTACAGATATTTCACATTAACGAATATACAAAAATTTCATTTTATGAAGGTAA
>JBCBKZ010000479.1:0-4747 GCA_038520955.1 Bacteroidota bacterium
CAACTTAATTTTCATTCTGTATGCTACTCCAAATTTTACGCAGGGATGGTGGCCCCATCTATGCTGAAACTAACCTCTCACAGTTTATCGTAGAGCCTTTTAATGCCCTTTCTGCTGTACTTTTTCTCATGATTGTGGTGTACTGGTGGTTTAAGCTGAGAGGTAAATATGAGCAGCATACATTTCTCTCGTATGTGGTTCCTATTCTGGGGATAGGAGGAGTAGGTGGGACACTGTATCATGCCATTAGATACACGAGTATTTTCCATTATATGGACTGGATACCCATCCTTCTACTTTGTATGGCTGGAAGTTTCTACTTCTGCTACAAGTTTTTTGAGGGAGTAGGATGGGCTGTGGGAATAGCTGTGGTAGGGGTAATCTTACAAGCTTTGGTCATCTTTAACTTACCAGCGCACACAGCGGAAAATATCTCCTATTCCTTGTTGGCCATACAGATACTCGTCCCTACATGGTTGGTCATGCAACAACAAAATTTTGTGAATAGCAGATATGTCTGGATAGCGCTGACTTTCTTTTGCCTGGCGCTTACGTGTAGGGCTGTTGATTTCTGGGGATGGTTACCTATGGGTACCCATTTTTTATGGCATGTATTTGGGGCGGCTGCCTCTCATTTCATGATCCAATATGTGTACCTCCTAAATGAAGTACCTCGTTCTCCAGCAAAAGAAATTAGAAATAGCTTGAAAAAGAATAGGGCTGCCCATGATTGAGCAGCCCTGCTAAAAATTTCTTTTAGTGTTTATACACCTTCAGGTGCATCTTTTTTCATGATGGCACTGATGATTAAACAAATGATCAAGCCAACTACCAGCGTACCTACAATACCAAAAATGGTAATAGCTTCAGGAGTAAGAAAAGGCATCGTACTTTCCATGGCTTGTTCCACCTGCTCTTCTGTCAGACTTGGGTTTTCTTCCATTCTTTCCCTGGTAATATCTACGATCCGCTGCATATAGCTGGGATCCAGAAACTTCAGGAAGACAAAGGAGAAAAGGGAGCTGATGACTGACCCTACTGCTATGGTGAGCATCCCACCTCCTAGGCCTTTTCCAAAAGACATAAAACCATCATTTCCTTCCTTATATTCTCTCAAGGCCAGAACTACTGCACCAATAATGAATATGTATGAGGCATACTGAATAGTTTGATTCCCAGCTAAATCCAGGGCGTAAATCAGGAGAAAAAATCCTATCAGTGCGACTCCTAGTAAGACTCCAAATTTGAGCCCAACTGATTTGATAGTAGTTTCATTCATAGTTATTCCGAGTTAGATGTTGAGTGAGTTAAGTTATGACAATATATGTATAATGATCTATATATCTTAAGATCATAACAAGCATAGATACCTTTCTAATCATGTTTGTAACCACTTTTCAAAAATAATTACAACAAATCCTAATTTGGGAAGGAGGAGAAAATTTAGCTGATTTAAGGGATAAACTCAACAACCCAGAAAAATGAAACAGTACGCACCTCTGTTAGTAGTCCCTGTATTGGCCATCATCGTGGGCTACAATATATTCTCCAGGAGACCTTCCAAGGAAGACATGGAAAAGATGATTCAGGAGAAGGAACAGCTGAAAGCAGATTTCGACCAATCTTTCTCAGGAATAGCTTTTACCAGCATAGTAGATAGTCGTAAACGTACTGTTACCAAGGGCTTTGTAGCCAATACCACTTTTGAGGTAGATATGCATTTGGTGGAAGAAGCATTTACAGATACCCTGGATACACCACTTACTACTGCCCTTTATGATGTCAGTAAGCTAGAAGGGGCAAGCATTAAATTTGCGGGCCTTGAAGGAAGAAAGCTGATGAAAGGAGATACCCTGATCAAGCGTATGAACCAAAGCTTCCTGATCCATAAAAGACCCGGTAGAAGCATTCAGGATACCCTGGGCTTATCCTGGAAACTGTTCTAAGTTAAAGGCGGGTAGTTACCTGCTTGAGCATGCCGGACTTCCAACTGGCAAAATCACCCTGAATAATGTGTTTGCGTGCTTCCTGCACTAACCATAGAAAGAAATGTAGGTTGTGAATACTGGCTATGTAGAAAGCAAGATATTCCCCAGCCTTGAAGAGATGTCGAACATAGGCCTTGGAGTAGTAAGTATCTACATGGCAATCACTGTCAGGATCCAGCGCAGAATAGTCCTGTTCAAACTTGGCATTCTTGATGTTGATGATGCCCTTTCTGGTATAAAGCAGGCCATGTCGGGCATTTCTGGTAGGCAGCACACAGTCAAACATATCTACTCCCAAACTGATACACTCTAACAGGTTTGCTGGTGTTCCCACGCCCATGAGGTAACGAGGTTTATCCTTGGGAAGAATATTACATGAAAGCGCTGTCAACTCATACATGATGTCATGAGGCTCTCCAACGGAAAGCCCTCCTATGGCATTTCCCGGGAGGTCGAGTTCTGCAATAGTCTCTGTGCTTTGGGTCCTGAGGTCCTTGTAGGTACTTCCTTGGATAATTGGAAATAATGCCTGAGTATGTCCGTACAATCCTGGGTTTTCCTGCCAGAAGGTTTTACACCTCTGTGCCCATCTGTGGGTAAGGTGCATGGAATTTTCTGCATAGGCTTTATCACTAGGGTAGGGCGGACACTCATCCAGAACCATCATGATATCTGATCCAATGCTACGTTGAATATCTATGGCTTTTTCGGGGGTAATTAAGTGCTTGGAACCATTTATATGGTTGCTGAAGGTCACTCCCTCTTCTGTGAGCTTACGATTCTGAGCCAGGCTGTAGACCTGATAGCCACCACTATCTGTCAGCAGGGGTTTCTGCCAATTCATAAACTGGTGAAGTCCACCTGCCTTTTCCAGGGTTTCTGTTCCCGGTCTCAGCATTAGGTGATAGGTATTGCCCAGGATAATCTGGGCGTGTATGCTTTCAATCAAGTCATGCTGAGGTACAGCCTTGACTGAAGCCACTGTCCCTACGGGCATGAAGATGGGTGTTTCTATCTCTCCATGGTCTGTACTTATGAGACCTGCTCTGGCGGAAGACTGGGAATCAGTAGACTGTAGTTGGAAGTGAAATGACATAGGGTTAAGATTCGGGCTACGAACTTACAGATTCCCCCTGACATTAAGAACTTAGTGGGAGGCCCAGAAAAGAAATAGCCCCGATGATTTCATCGAGGCTATTATATCTATGAAGAATAAGATTACTTCTTGGTGAGTGTACCTTTATTCATGTCCTGGATCACCTGAAGGGCTTCATATATATGAGTATCTTTTTGAAGTTCCTTCAGCCATTTTTCCCACTGATCAGTTTTTACTTCACTATCCTTAAGTCTTTCAAGATCATCAGGTAGTGCGGTAACCTGCAGATCCTCATGAACCTTTTGGATATCCTCATACTTCTCTGCTTCTGCATTTCTTTTCTCTCTGAAATCCATGTAGCTATCAAGCTGAAGGGGATATTTCTGGTTTTCTTGCTGATCTCTGTAAGACTTGGCGCTAGCGTTTAGAAGCTTAAACGATTCACTTCCTTTTACTCTTCCCTCACTGCTGGCTATGATCTGGTTTAGATCGTATTCTGGATTCCAAACCTGATAGGTAACAGGTTGGATGGCATCCCATTCCAATGCGTGGTCCTGGTCTTTCTCTTCCAGTTCCAGGTAAGTATAGCTATCTGGCAGTATGATGTCTGGTATAACCCCTTTAAGTTGGGTAGCATCACCATTAATTCGGTAAAACTTCTGGGTGGTCATTTTAGTAGCCCCCAGGCCTTCTGACTTATCTATGTTAAAGTCGTCCAGGTCAAAGAATCTCTGGACGGTCCCTTTTCCGTAAGTATTATTGCTTCCAATAATCACTCCGCGTCCGTAATCCTGAATAGCGGCAGCCATAATCTCAGAAGCAGATGCACTAAAGGTATTGACCAGGATGACCAAAGAGCCATTATAGACTACGTTAGGATCCTTGTCTGTCAATACATAAGGACTCCCATTTCTGGATTTCACCTGTACTACAGGACCTTTTTCAATGAAGTGGCCTACCATATCTACCACATCCTGGAGAGAACCCCCTCCGTTAGATCTTAGGTCTAGAATGACACCTGATACATTCTGTGCCTTCAGTTTTTCCAATTCTATCTTAACGTCCTTGGAACAGCTACGGCCATTTCTTTTGGTCCAGTCTGCATAAAACTGGGGGAGGTAAATGTATCCTATTTTTTCCTGAGAATTATCTTCCTGAAGCACAGCTGACTTGGCATAAGTCTCTTCCAGTTTAACAATGTCCCTTACAATAGGGATCACCATCTCGTTTCCGTCTTTCTTACGAACGGTCAATTTCACTTCAGTACCCTTTTTTCCTCTGATTAGAAGGACAGCCTCATCTACTCTCATGTCCTCTATATCTACTGGCTCTTCATCTCCCTGACCTACTTTCAGGATGGCATCCCCTACTTCCAGGTCTCCTTGTTGGGCTGAGGGACTTCCAGGCACAACCTCTGTTACAGTTACGAATCCTTCTCTATCGACTAATCTTGCTCCAATCCCCTCTAGTTTACCCGCAAACTGTATATCGAAGTCTGCTCTGTCTTTTGGAGGGAAGTACACAGTATGCGGATCATACAAACCCACCAACGAGTTGATATAGATGTTTCTGTAATCCTTCTGGTTATACTTTGCCAGTCTATGGAATCTATCTTTATATGTTTTGAGGACTTTTTCTCTGGCCTTGGCTTCGATTTCTTCCG
>JBCBKZ010000047.1:0-14762 GCA_038520955.1 Bacteroidota bacterium
GCGAAAAGAACGAGTATTACATGTCTTTCACGGAAGATGGCGCTATGTACTTTTCTTCCAATATTCTCGCATCAGAAGAAAGGTACTGGGACTATGAAATTTATAAGTCTGAGTGGAAAAACGGGGCCTTCCAAAAAGCAGAAAAACTACCAGAAGAAGTCAATACGGGCAGATATGAAGCAGATGTGTATGTAGCCCCAGACGAATCCTATATCATCTACTGTGCCGCCAGAGCTGACAGCTACGGAAAGGGAGATTTATACATCAATTTTAAGGATGAAAATGGAAACTGGCTCCCCTCTCAGCATGTAGAAACTCCCATCAGTACAGAATCTCATGACCTATGCCCATTCGTAACTTATGATGGGAAATACTTTTTTTATACCAGTGATCAGGATATATACTGGGTGAGTACAGAGTTTCTTGAGAAATACAGACCTTAGGTGGAGAGGAATAGACAATATTTGAATAAGTCAGTCTCTTGATCAGAATTTATAGATAGCTTTTGAAAAGAAATTTTAGGAGATTTTTCGTTGAAGTGTGAAAAATATATTGTTATTTCTCAGGAAAGCTTGGGGGTATCATCGGAGCCATATAGAGCTGGTGCCAAGCCTAATTTGCCATTGCTGATACATTCTATTCCTGTATTTATGAAGGTTCAACTGTCATGCTTATTTCTGCTGCTGTTCAGTGGTCAATTGGTAGGCCAGGTTCTTCCATCTGAATGGGTAGGTACCTGGAAAGGGACGGTTGATCTTTGGGCTTTCAATAGAAAGTCTGACACCTTTCCTATGTCTCTGGATATACAGTCTCAGGATTCTGCCCTGAGTTTTACCATCAACTATGAATTTGACGAGGAGAAGCCAGATATCAGAAAGTATCAGCTCATCAAGATAGATTCTGTGAATGCCCACCTGGCCATAGATGAGCAAAATAGCATAGTGTTGGATACCTACTTCAATGATAACTGCCTGTATAACAGATTTGCCGTCGCCCTAACAGATGTCCAAATGCGAATTTGCCTGGAAGGGGGTAGCATGTCTTACGAACTCATTTCTACTGATAATAAAGCCGTCAGAACCAGTGGGGGAGAAATCATGGAGCAGGACACCATTCCAGATGTCTTCAGCTATGAAGTCATGCAAATCATGAAGGCAAAGTTAGTGAAGTGAGACTTAGCTGAATACCTTACTTAGGTCTACCTCCAAGCCTGGGAATAAGTCTGTGGTAAGTACGTCTTGATCTGTATAGGGCTGTTTCCCAATGAACATTCCCTCTTCATTTCTGACATATTTAATCAAGCTTGGATCAGCGGGGTGGACTATCCAATACTCTTTCACTCCAGCTTCTTCATATAAAGAAAACTTATCCTTCATTTCCTTTCGGCTGTTGCCTGGGGGGAGAACTTCTACCACCAGTTCAGGTGCACCATTACAGCCCTGAATATCCAATTTGCTTTCATCACAAATCACACAAATATCTGGCTGAACGACAGTATCTGAGTCTTTTTGACTGGAAGGAAGTCTGACATCGAAAGGAGCTACAAATGAACGACAAGGATGTTCAATTAAAAAATGCCCAATAAATGCTTGAAGTCCACTTACAATTTTTTGATGTTGCACGTTAGGCGGAGGGGACATAAGGGCTATTTTTCCTTTGAGTAATTCAAGTCGTTCTTTTATATCCCATGTCAGGTAATCTGCATAGGTGTAAAGAGCATTCATATCCAATTGAGAAAGCTTAGTTACTGGCATAACTTTTCTGTTTGAAATAATTTAATAAAAACAGTTAGCAGGAGAAAAGATTTTCCTTTCATACATGACTCACTGTTTAATTTAGTCCCTTTGTACTAACGGAAACCCATAAAATCGTTCTATCTTCGTAGCTGATTTAACGCCATTACATGGGGGTACTGAAAAAACTTGCTGGACAAACGGTCATTTATGGCTTGAGTACCATCATTTCCCGTCTGCTCAACCTCTTCTTCACACCCTTCTACACGGATGTCTTCCCCAAAGGCGTCTATGGAATCTATACCAATCTCTATGCAGGAGTAGCCTTCGCCAATGTGGTGCTCACCTTCGGGATGGAGACTACCTTCTTCCGTTTCCTTCAAGACAATAAAGACCCTAAAAAAGTATACAACCAGGCCTTCTTCTGGATTTTGGTATTAGTAGGCACATTCTTATTGGTGGGTCTATTGTTTCATGAGAACATAGCTTCAGCCATGGGCTATGAAGGTCATGGGCGTCTTATATTCTTACTGATGGCAATCATAGGGATAGATGCTTTGGCAGCCTTACCTATGGCTAAGCTTAGGTATGAGGAGAAGGTAATGCGCTTTGCCGCTATTAACATCATCAATATCAGCATAACCATCACGCTGAACCTGGTCTTCATCTACTTTCTGGAGCTGGGGATCATGTATGTGTTTGTCGCTAATCTGGTAGCTTCCTTCTTCAAGTTTCTGATGGCTCTTTGGGGGAACCTTCCTTCTTCCCTTAAGCCTAAAGTAGCACTCCTAAGAGAAATGGTGGACTATGCTTTCTTTATCATGATAGCGGGTTTTGCTGGAATCATGAACGAAACCCTGGACAGATTTATGATGCCCAGATGGTGGGGAGATGAAACCAAAGATTTCCAGGGAGAATTATTGACAGGGACAGAAATGGTGGGGGTCTATGGTGCCAGTTATAAAGTGGCTGGTCTGATTTATCTGGCTACTCAGGCCTTCCGTTATGCCGTGGAGCCCTTCTTTTTTAAACAGGCTGGCGAGAAAAACTCTCCTCAAACCTTTGCCAGAATCTTCCACTATTTCATCATCGCTTCTTTGACTGGCTTCCTTCTGGTAGGTAGTTTTCGCTTTGAGATAGTTTCCTTTAACTTCTTTGGGATTCCTAATGCGCTAGGCATGGGGACTAAAACCTTTGTGAATGAAGCATATTGGTCGGGTATAGTCGTCATACCTATCTTACTGTTGGCATATGTCTTCAATGGGGCGTATATTAATATATCCATCTGGTTTAAGATCACCAAACAAACCCGGATGGCCATTTGGTTCACTGGTACCGGTGCCCTCATCACTATTCTTATTAACTACTTCGGGATCCCTACGTATGGGTATATGGCCAGTGCATGGGCTACCCTGATTTGCTATGTGGTCATGAGCATCATGGTGTATGCCATAGGACAAAAGCATTATCCCATTCCCTATAAAATTGGGAGGTTGATTGTATACCTGGGAGTGACCCTTGTAGGGTTCATGGTAAATGAGCAGCTTGGAAGTATACTTTCCGGTTGGGGATTGTTTATGGTGAAAGGGCTGGTAGCGCTGGCTTCATTAGGGATCATATGTTTAATGGAGTACTTCTACCCCTTATTTTCTCAAAAGGATTAATCTACATTAAAGGATTAGCAGAGATTAATATATTATTTGGTAGCTGAACTTAATCAAATAGAGTCATGAAAGAGCTTGTAATTGATCATCAGCAACTCAGGTCTATCCATGCTTTTAAAAATCTGACTGATGAAGCCCTAGAATGGCTGGCTTCCAAGGGATACTTCCGTGAATTGGAGGTGGATGACTATCTTTTCCAGACAGGGGAGGAAGCTGTGAATATGTTTGGACTGATCTCAGGGAAGATTCAGGTGATGGCAGATATAGATGGCAAAGGAGTCGAGAGACCCGTATTTGTTATCACAGCAGGAGATATAAATGGAATTCTTCCTTATTCCAGGCTGAAGAACTCTACTGCCACAGCCCTCATGACTAAACCCGGACTCGTATTCTTTCTCCATAAAGAACATTTTAGAGACCTCTCTTATGAGCATCCAGCAGTGACGCAGGTGCTGGTAGAGATTATGCTTGATAGGGTTCGAACTGCTTCCAGGGCGCAAAATCAACAAACAAAGTTAGCCGCCTTAGGAAAGCTTTCTGCAGGTCTGGCGCATGAGTTGAATAATCCTGCCTCTGCCATTAAAAGAACCTCCCAGGACTTGTATGGAAAATTGGCGGGCTTACCTGTGATGGTTCAGAAAATGTTGGATAATCCTCCGAGTGCTGAGGAAATGCAGATTATGATGACCTTTCTCGCCAGTAAAAAAGCAGAACATCAGAGCATGAGTATGACGCTCATGGAGCGAAATAGCCTGGAAGATGAGCTGGTAGATTGGCTGGAGGAGGTAGATGTGGAGAATCCCTATGAGGCGGCAGAATCCTTCCTGGAAATGGGGATTAAGGCAGAAGAGTTGGATGAAATACGAGATCAGCTACCAGAAGAAAAGCTAAAGGGAATGCTGGACTGGCTGGACCACATGATGAGTTCTAAAAGGTTGGTGAAAGATATACAAGAAGCTTCCGGGAGAATAGCAGACTTGGTAGGGACCATAAAGTCTTATTCTCATATGGACAGGTCCAAAGCCATGCAGTCAGTAGAGGTGGAAGAAGGCTTGAAGAGTACACTGGGTATCCTGTCACATAAGTTCAAGAAAAAGCAGATTGAGGTAGATATCCATTTGGCTGATAACCTGCCACCTATTAATGCTTTCCCAGGAGAACTTAATCAGGTATGGACTAACATTATTGACAATGCCATAGATGCCATGGAACCGGGAGGGAAGCTATTGGTAGAGACCAAGCAGGTAAGGGAGTTTGTGCAGATCAGCATAGTGGATAATGGTCCCGGTATACCGGAAGAGATTGCAACCCGGATTTTTGAACCCTTCTTCACTACTAAAAAACAAGGTAGTGGAACAGGTATGGGATTAGACATAGTAAAAAGAATAGTAGATAACCATAACGGAGATATTCAGGTACATTCTGAGCCTGGGAGAACAGAGTTTTTAGCCTGCTTCCCAGCCATTAATGCTTAACAGGCAATTTGAACCTACATATGAAAACGCCACATATTGTTATTGTAGATGACGATCCGCAGGTATTGAAAGCCATTACCAGAGATGTGCGGAAAAAGTATAGAAAAGAGTTTAAGGTGCTTTCCACTAATTCGGCCAATGAGGCGCTGGAAGCTTTGGAAGAACTCAAGAAGAAGTCAGAAGTGATCGCCCTTTTTCTATCTGATCAGAGAATGCCGGAAATGCTGGGAGTAGAATTTCTGGCTAAGGCGAAGCAATTATATCCCAAAGCCAAGTCTACCCTACTTACAGCTTATTCAGATACAGATGCAGCTATCAAGGCTATCAATGATGTCCAGCTGGACTACTATTTCATGAAGCCCTGGGATCCGCCAGAGGAGAAGCTATACCCCGTAATAGATGATTTGCTGGAAGAATGGCAGTCCTCCTACAAACCGGACTTTGCTGGAATTAGAATCGTGGGCTATCAGTGGTCTCCCCTTTCTCACACGGTGAAAGACTTTCTGAGTGGAAACCTGATCCCTTACAGATTTCTGGACATAGAAACGGATGAACGCGCGAGAGAGGTAGCGGACCTAAATAGTATCCCTCATAAAGATCTACCCCTTATCGTATTTGAGGATGGGAGTATGCTTACCCAACCCAGTGTGAATGAAATTGGAGAGAAAGTAGGCCTTTCCAGTCACGCAAGTGAGCCTATGTATGACGTAGTCATCATAGGTGCCGGACCCTCAGGACTGGCAGCTGGTGTGTATGGGGGATCAGAAGGATTGAATACCCTGGTGGTAGAAAGAAGAGCACCGGGTGGACAGGCGGGAACCAGTTCCCGAATAGAGAACTACCTTGGTTTCCCTAAAGGTTTGAGTGGAGCGGAGCTTACCAGAAGAGCTACTTCTCAGGCTTCCAGATTAGGGGCAGAGTTTTTGTCTCCTCAGGAGGTCGCGGGCATTACCCTACAGGACCAGTATAAAATTGTCAGCCTAAAAGATGGTTCTGAAATCAGGGCAAAAGCCGTAATCGTAACTACAGGGGTAGACTATAGAAGGCTGGAAGCAGAAGGAATTCATGACTTTACGGGTGCAGGGGTGTACTATGGTGCTGCCACTACGGAAGCTGCTGCCTGCAGAAATGCAGATGTGTACATCGTAGGTGGAGGGAACTCTGCAGGCCAGGGAGCCATGTACTTATCTAACTTTGCCAGGCATGTGTATATCCTCATCAGAAAGCCTGATTTGACTTCAAGCATGTCCCATTACCTTATAGAGCAAATAAACGGAACAGAAAACATCACCGTCTTAGGACGTTCTCAGGTGAAGAAAGCCAGAGGAGATGAACAACTGACTCACCTGACCCTGGAAGACATGACCAATGGAGAACAAAGAGAAGTCGAAGCTAAAGCCCTTTTTATCTTCATTGGAGCTAAGCCTTATACAGAGTGGATGGGGGAGAACATCATTAAGAATGAAAGAGGATTCATAGAAACGGGTCGTTCTCTCTTCAACTATTATGAGTTCCATAAAAATTGGAAGAAAGACAGAGAGCCCTTTATGTTGGAAACCTCAATACCTGGGATTTTTGCGGCCGGAGATGTGAGAGCAGGCGCCATGAACCGGGTAGCCTCGGCAGTGGGAGAAGGTGCTATGGCCATCAGCTTTGTCCATAAATACCTGGCAGAAGAATAAGTGATTTCCAGTATCCTTTGCGCCTTCGCGACTTTGTGTGAAAAATTAGTCTTACGAAATGCCGCCAAGGAAAGGGATAACCTATCTGAAAGTATTCTTACAAATTCTACGAATTATGCCTATAAAATCCTGTGAACATCTGGACAATCTTGTACCTGTTCCCGCTGATAAGTATGAGTGCGAAGAATGCGTGAAAATAGGAGGAACATGGGTCCACCTTAGGGTCTGCCAAACTTGTGGGAAGGTGCTATGCTGTGACTCCTCTCCTCATAAGCATGCTACCAAACACTATGAGGAAACAGGACATCCTGTGGTCATTTCAGCAGAACCTGGAGAAAAATGGGCTTGGTGTTATGAGCACAAATTGTTCAAGAGATACACCTAAACTAAAGTATGAATGCTATCATTCGCTTTTTGAGGGGACCTCTTTTTCCAATCTTATTGGTTCAGTTTATAGGGTTTCTGGGGATATCCCTGGTCATGCCTTTCCTGATTTTTTTGACCACCAAGCTGGGAGGAGATGGGGTGATGTATGGTTTTCTCTTAGCTACTTATTCCTGTTTTCAGTTGATAGGAGCTCCTATTCTTGGCAGTTGGTCAGATAAGTATGGAAGGCGTAAAATTTTGCTACTTAGTCAGGCTGGGACATTACTGGCTTGGGCTATTTTTGCGATAGCCCTCTTATTACCTCTTACTAAGTTGGTTTCTTTCTCAGAAAGTGTGGTGCTTACCCTACCTCTTCTATTACTATTTATTGCTAGAGCATTAGATGGGCTCACTGGTGGAAACATCTCTGTGGCCAATGCCTACCTTGCAGATATTTCAACGGATGAGAACCGCAAGGCAAACTTTGGGATGATGGGAATGGCTGGGAATCTGGGCTTTGTCTTAGGACCAGCTTTAGCAGGTGTACTAGGTTCTACAGCTATGGAAGAAATGCTACCCGTACTGGGAGCCATTTTGATTTCCATTCTAGGAGTAATGGCTATCTATTTTGGCCTACCTGACTCTGACAAAAAAGAAGAGGAGACTGAGGAACACAAACACCTATTTCTGTCAGATATTCTCAGGATGCGCGATATCTGTATCCTGATCGTCTTGTACTTTGTCATGTTTCTGGGCTTCAATATTTTCTTCTCCATCTTTGCTGTCCATGCATCTACTACTGTAGGATGGGAAGTGGCAGAATTAGGTGTATTCTACTCTTTCCTGGCATTTTCTATGGTGCTGGTTCAGGGACCGTTACTCAGCTGGTTAAATAAATTTTTAAAAGACCTTCCATTGTTTCTGATCGGGAATGTGATTCTGATGGTATCCTTCTTGTTTTTAGCCCAACTAAATACTACCCTACTGTTTACCGGAGGCTTTTTGTATGCTTTGGGAAATGGTCTTATGTGGCCTTCCTTTCAGTCTATTTTGGCATCTGAAGCGGGAGAAACATATCAGGGAGCTATACAGGGGTATGCCACCAGCTCTGGAAGTCTGGCGAGTATTATAGGGCTATTGGCCGGCGGATTTCTGTATAAATATCTGGGAGCTCAGACATTTATTTATATCTCCTCCATTTTTCTGATCGTATCTCTTATAGGCATAAGGATGGTGTGGCGTTCAACCAAACCTCCTCTGGCAAAAACGGATACGCAGGCCTAGACAATATCTACACACAAAATAGCTGACTTAGCCTCCTTAGAAGCTTCGAATTTGGGTTTTCCCATATGTGGGAATGCCCAATAGTATAACATACCTGCCCAACCTGTCACGGTCAGGATGAATAGAAGTTGAACCTTAATATTTTTTGGGAAATTGCGGTCAAGAATATGAACGCACGTGAGAATCCAGCATACAGCTAGAAACAGAAGCAAGTTGATCATTGTGAATGGGTATTAGAGCAGTGTTTCATTAAATATACACCTTTTTCCACAAAGAATAATGTCTCTGTAAGAAAAGATCAATTCATGAAACTTTTTCGATAGGGTAGCTCTATCTCGGACGAAGAATACTGTCCACAAAGTAATTTCGCTTATCCTGATAGTGGTTATCTACCCTGAAACCGGATTTATCAGCTAGGTGCTGTATCATCCCAAAATCATATTTCTGAGACAACTCTGTCCAGATGGCCTCCCATGGGAAAAATTGGAAAGTAGTATCTAGTTTCCCTATATACACTTCCTGCTCACAGGTACTGACCAGATAGCTCTTGGTCTCCCCAGTCATAGGGTTATAGGTGGGTGCATGAATGAATTGGTCCACATTAAAATTGGCTCCCAACTCCCTATTAAGCCTTCTCAACAAGTTAAGGTTAAACTCCTTGGTGATACCGCTATCATCATTATAGGCATGTAAGATTACCTGAGGATCCTTTTTTAAATCCAGGCCTACCATTAAGGTATCCTTCTCATTCATCCTTTGTTGGAGATTCTGTAAAAAGAATATAGCCTGGTCTTCCAGGAAGTTCCCAATATTAGATCCAAGGAACATAATGACCTTTGGGAGCTTATCAGTTTCATTTAACTGGTCCAGTGCCACAAAGTAGTCTCCTTCTATGGGGCTAACGTCTAGTTCTGGATGAGAAACAGCCAATTCACTACACAGCTGTTGAAGTGCATCACCGGAAATGTCCACAGTCGTATAGCTAAAGCTAACTTCTTGCTCCAGAAAGTGATCTAAGAGGATCTTGGTTTTTAACCCATCTCCTGCGCCAAAATCTATCAAACGAAATGGTGCCCCAAACTGAGAAAATTCTTCCAGTAATGCCTGCTTATGAGTTTCAAAAATTTCAAACTCACAGTCAGTAGGGTAGTACTCCGGCATTCTCATGATCTGCTCAAAAAGGACACTACCTCTGGCATCATAGAAATACTTGGAAGAGAGAAACTTAGGGCTAGCCGAAAGCCCATTAAGTACATCCTGCTGAAATTGTGACAATAGTGTGTTATCCGTTACCTGACCGTTAGACTTGGACATGTGTTATGTGTTTATACTTCACTTGGACTAGAGCAATTGAAAAAATATCAGGTATTTTCTGCTATCCGTATTCCTGCAAATAGCCACTGTAAATGTGGATGGAAAAAGTTCCTGTAAGTCAGCCTGATATGATCTCTGGGGGTAGCACAAGAACCCCCTCTCAAGACCATCTGGTTAACCATAAACTTCCCATTATATTCTCCCAGCGGGCCTTCTACCACCTGGAAGTTAGGGTAGGGGAGATAGGCACTATTCGTCCACTCCCATACATCTCCATAAAACTGATAGTTTCCCTTTTGACGTGGTACAGGCTGATAGATGCCTGACTCCACAAAGTTGGCTTCTTCAGGGATTGCTGGAGAATGAAGATGACAAGCTACTTCCCATTCAAACTCTGTTAATAATCTTTTCCCTTTCCACTTAGCGAATGCATCTGCCTCATAGAAACTGGCGTGTATCATAGGCGCATAAGGATCTACCTTTTGTAGTCCGTACAGGGTGAACTGGTGCCATTCTCCTTCTATCTTAAACCAGTGGAAGGGAGAATCCAGCTTATGTTCATTTACCCAGTTCCATGCTTCCTGGAACCAATACTGGAATTTCTCATATCCTCCATCTTCAATAAATTCTATGTATTCTCCATTGGTGATGAGTCTGTCCATCACCTTGGCAGATTCCAGAAATACCCTATGGTGTCCTTCCTCATTGTCAAAATGGAAGCTGTTACCCTCATGCCCTACTTCATACACATCTGCATCTATGTGGAGGTATTGCTCATCTAGCTCAGGTGTTTCCAGCTGCATGAGTGCTTCAGGTGGGGACATGTATTCCGGGAAAAGGGGATTGTGTCCCAGAATGTATTTGATATCATACAACAGAAGTTCCTGATGCTGCTGTTCATGTTGCAGGCCTAATTGTACAACCTCCAGGGCATGATCAGGGAGAAGATCTTGTTCACCCAAGAGCTCCTGCATGTGTATGTCTACATATTTTCTGTAATCTCTGATTTCCTCCACGCTTGGGCGGGTCATATTCCCTCTATAGGACCTATTGACACGCTCGCCTGCTCCCTCGTAGTAGCTGTTAAAGAGATAGGCAAATCTAGGATGATATACCTGATAATCAGGATAAAAGGTGGCCAATACAAACTGCTCGAAAAACCATGTGGTATGGCCCATATGCCATTTAGGAGGACTTACATCCACTACGGGCTGAACGACAGTATCTTCCGGCTTAAGAGGTTGGCAGATGCGAAGGGTTTGATTTCTTACCTGGATGAATTTATCCAGTAAACTGACAGTTTGAGTATGGGTGAATATCATGATGTTGAAAGAAATGAATATCTACTTACCTAACGATTCCTCATTTCAGTAAGGTATATTACATGAACAACAGTCTCCCCCTTGGTGTCAGAACAATTCCTTGAAAATAGGAATAATTGTCACTTTATACTCATTTTTTTCAAAATGGTTGGTCTAATTGGGAAGAAGTAATATCCCTTACGCATAACTCACAGTTTTACCAGCCCATTAGGACTCTGAATCCAGGCAGAAATAGCTGGATGATCTGACTTCTTTATTTCTACTTCTAATTGAAAGGCTTGAAAGAGAGGACGGACTTTCTCTGGTTCCGGATGGGAGAATTCCATCTTTTCCAGTTTACATATTTCTGGTAGACTATCCGTAGGATGAGCCGTACTGTTACGCCAGTCTATCAAGAAAGGAGCTATTTCCACTGCAGGCTCAGATAGGGGTAAACTTAACTCCCAGCTAAGCATTTCCCCATTCGCTAGTCTTCTCTTTCCATCTAGGACCTTCCCCAGGTCAGCTTTGTATCGGCTAAGAATGGCTGCATCTTCTGTTAAATGATCTGACTTTAGACACCACCTACTAAGTTTAGGAGCTTGGATCAGATCTATACCCATCCATCTGGGAGGCAGGATGTCAGTGTTGGATTCATCTACGGCCAGTACTTCAAAGTAACAGCCTTCCCCCAGATTCAGTAATACGTTTTTGGTCCCTTGGGTGGGATGCTGCCCGCCAGCGGAAAGACGTACTCCCAATAGCTTTTCTATCTTAGTGATCCCTTCCTGAAAATCAGGAACAGCGTAGACAAGGTGATCAATGCTTTTTCCTATGTTCATGAGGGTTGATATTGAGCCTGTATGGCTTTTGCCACCGACTGAGCACTGCTGACAGCTCCGTCCATATATCCCGGGAAAGTATCAGCTGTTTCGGTACCTGCTATGAAGAGCTTTCCATTCCAGATGGGCGATTGATAAATGCTATGGCCATTATGCTGGTGTGGGAGAACATGTTCCTCATAAGGAGCGAAGGTAAGTCCCTCATCACGCCAAACGACCTCTTCGTAGGAGAGGTAGTTCTCCACTTCAGTCCCAAAGTATTTCCGTAGCTGATTCAAGATCAGAGAGAGTCTTTCCTCTTTCTTGAGAGAAAAATAATTCCCATTCAAAAAGCCACAAAGGGCATACGACTGATCCTCTACATCTGAGTGATCATACATTTCCGGAATAGGGCCTACATTGCTGAAGATGGTACCACTTAGGTCATTCTCACGCCAAAAGGGCTTCTCAAAGGTGAGGGCTACCTTAATGGATTCTCCCATCCAGGTATGTGTACTATGCATGATACCCAAGAGGTCCTGCGGCAAAGCCGGTTCAAACCCTACCGTTTTGGCCAGGAGAAAAGGAGGGAGGGTAGAGATGACATATTTTGCAGTGAAAGTTTTCTTAGAAGTAACCACTTCAATGTGGTCTTCCTGATCTTCTAGGGTTGTGACGGTCTGTTGAGTTAGTACCTGCTGTCTTCCTTCAATTTTCTGTGATAAGTTCTGGATAAGGGAGCTACTTCCTCCTGCTATCCGGTAACTGGGTTCTTCATTTTTCGGTAGAATGACCAATTGGGGTGGGCTGGTAGAAATAGGCTCATAAATGGCTTTGTCTCCCAGGTATTGCTCGAAGGTGTGCAAACCAAGCTTTTCCAGTAAGGAGGTGAGAGAAGTATGCTTCTTTCCTAGCCAGGTAGCACCCATTTCCAGTGGTGCTTTTCCCTCTTCATACAAGGTTTGTATCCTTCCTCCTATGCGTCCCCGGGCTTCCAGTATAGTAACAGAAATCCCTGCTTCCTGAAGAAAATAGGCAAGGCTAAGTCCGCTAAGACCTCCACCTATGATGATGATATCTCTATGAGGGTGATCCATGTTCGATTATTTCCCCAAATATTGGAATGTTCCTGTAATGAGAAAGATAAGTAGGCGACCTATTGTTCAAGCATAAGAATTCTCCTATAGGAGAATAGAGGAATTACTTTTTTCGTACCCTCACAAAGTCACTAAGGGTCTTCAACTTATACTCCTCTGCCAGTTCCTTCTTCATCATGATGGCGTAGGTATTGTTAAAGCCTAAAGGCTCCAGCCAGTCAATGTTAAACTGCGCATTGAACTGATCGTCTACATACTTGAGAATATCCTGAGAAGTACCACCAAGGGAGTCTTTTAGTGCTTTATCTCCTCCCAGCATCACCCCAAAGCCTGTTCCTGTGTAGGCAGGGTACATGTCTATTTCTTCAGCTTTCAAGGCCTCAAAACAGATTTTGGTTCCCCCCAGGCCTGCCTTTAGGTCCACTGTTCTTAGGGTGTAAGTTTCTATGAGCTGTTTGAAGATGGCTATGAGAATAAACTGCTCGGTAAAGTTCTTGGATCCTATGATGAAGGGCTCGTTAGAGGTGGAGAGTCCTCCTCCTAGCTGGGCTGCTATTTCTGGGATAGCATTTCCATTTTCGTCCACCAGCTTAAGGTCTACCAGAAAAGCATTCGCTATAGAATCCGGTTCACGCTTCATATGATCTGCCTGATAATTAAGCTGAATCATGGTGGAATCTGATATTCTCCCTGCCAAAAGATTAAGAACCGGAATCACTTCCGGGAAACGTTCATACACCCCTCTATGCACGATAGGAGCAGCATCATAAGGCGGAAAAGCGGCTTTGTCATCTGCCAGTACGGCCAAGTCGTAGGTTTTGATTCTTCCATCAGTAGAGTAGCCGGAAATCAGGTCCACCCGCCCATCAAAGACGGCTTCATACATGAGGTTGGTGTTCATGCTCTTGGCATTCACATCCATCCCATAGGTCTCTTGCAGAGTAGGATACCCGTCCAGCCTCCCAAAAAACTCTGGGTCGAATGCAGCGGTAAATTTCTGGTCCTTGGGTTCACTAAAGAATTGGATACCGAATCCTACTGGAATGATGATCATGACTGTGGTCACCAGATAGGAAAGGGTCCTGATAGGGAGTAATTGGATTCTCCCTAAAAAGGTATCCAGTAAGACGGCTAACAATGCAGCCGGTATAGCGCCTGCCAGTATCATTTGGCTATCATTCAAGGCTATGCCTCCAAAAATAAATTCTCCTAATCCTCCAGCTCCTATGTATGCCGCAAGCGTAGCTACTCCCACGTTGATGACAGTGGCTGTACGTATACCGGCAAAGATGACAGGTAATGCCAGCGGTAGTTCTACTCTCCCTAAAATCTGCCAGGAGCTCATGCCCATGCCTTTAGCAGCTTCTGTGATGCTGTCATCTACCTCCGTAATGCCCGTATAGGTATTTCTCACGATGGGTAGCAAGGCGTACAAAAATAAGGCTGTGATAGCTGGAGCTATTCCTATCCCCATAAGCGGAATCATGAACCCCAGTAAGGCAATGCTCGGAATGGTTTGCAGCACATTGGTGAAGCCGAGGACAAGTGAGGCAAGTTTTTCTTTTCTAGAGATCCAGATACCCAGAGGAACCGAGATCAATACGGCCAAAAAGAGAGAGGCTAGTGTAAGCCAAAGATGAGTAGCTAGCTGGGCAAAAATCTCTTCCTGTTTTTCCAGAAAATAAGCGCCTAATGATGAAAGAAGATTGGCTAGTAGAGAAAGGTTCATGAGGGTACGTGTTGGAGGTTTCCGGTAAACTCCTGAAAAGCCTGCCAAAGCTGGATTTTAGAGAAGGAATATACTTCTTCTCCTGAGCGGACAGTAAGGGATTGATTCTTTCTGGAAAATAGCCTTAGTACATCCCGAATGTTATCAGAAGGCGTAAGGTCATTCTCTATGGTTTTTTCTTTAGCTAAGGGGAAGTGGGGGAGAAGGTCTTGTACTTTGACCACGACCAGTTCTAGCTGGAACCTGTGGTGCTCCATGAAATCGAAGATGAATTCATTAGCTGGTTTGAACAAAAG
>JBCBKZ010000480.1:0-4730 GCA_038520955.1 Bacteroidota bacterium
AGTATACTTGGCAAAAAAGGCATTGAAACCTTCAGCCTGAATGATTCTCTCATAGATAAAAACATCTATTCCATTCTTCATGATAGCCAGGGGAATACCTGGATAGGAACCCCAAGTGGGCTTAGCATAGTATCAGGAAACACCCTCCGTTCTCTCTCAGCGCCAGAAGATATAGGCGCTACTGTCATCACCATTATTGAGGATGAAAAAGGATGGATATGGTTTGCTACTGCCAATGGGCTCTACATCCAGAAGGAAGATGAATTGGTAAGGGTAAGTATAAGCGAGGCTTCTGGTGCCAACAGGGTAGTATCCATGGTGTTTGATGGAGAGAATTATCTATGGATAGGTACCTTCAATGGTGCTTACCGGCTTAACCTGGAAGATTTTTACGACATGGACTACCAGGAAGGTCAGAAGGTGGGCTTCGAACATTATACCCGTAAGGACGGACTCCCCAACCTGGAATGTAATGCCAATGCGGCTTTCCGAGATAGCAAGGGAAATATCTGGCTGGGAACAGTAGCAGGTGCGATCCAACAACCTGCTGGGTTGGAAAGAGTTGAAAATACTACTGCACCACGAGTCTTTGTAACAGGTGTCAGAAGTTCAGAGGTAGAAGACTGGGAGAAGGATAACTACCAACTGGACGATAAATCTGGCTTGCCTGTCTCTCCCCTACTCCCCAGCGGAGAAGACCGGATCGACTTTGAGTACATCGGCATTAGCTACAAAAGTTCCCGTCAAATAGAATATAAGTACAGACTGGTCGGCCTTGACGAATGGTCTAGACCTACTCGTCAAACCTCAGTAGCTTATACCAACCTTGATGCAGGGGATTATTCCTTTGAAGTAGTAGCCAAAAAGGAGTCTGAAAAATGGAGTTATGATAGTCCTGCTCGCTTTGAGTTCAGCATTAAGAAGCCAATCTATGCTACCTTCTGGTTCAGGTTGTTGGTCAGTATCGTGATCCTGGCCATAGGCTCCCTCATATACCTGCAGATAACTACAGAACGCAGGCGGAAGCGGGAAGAGCAAATCATGAAGAATAATGCGGAAAAGCTACAGCTGGAGCATCAGGCACTTTATGCTATGATGAATCCCCACTTTACCTTTAACGCCCTTCAGTCCATACAGTATTTCATTCACAGGCAGGACAAGGTTTCCGCCAATAAGTTTCTCGCCAGCTTTGCTAAGCTGATTAGGAAGAACCTGGAAAGCACTAAGTCTGAGTTCATCTCACTCGCAGAAGAAGTGGATAGACTCAATCTCTATCTCTCTCTGGAGAATATGCGTTTCCCGGAGAAGTTTGACTATAAAGTTACGGTAGACCCAGGCATAGATAAGCATGACACTATGCTTCCTCCTATGATCTTGCAACCTTTTGTGGAGAATTCCATTAAACATGGCATTATGCCGCTGGAAGGGGGCGGAAAAGTAGCGGTAGACATTTCAGCCAAGGATGAAGATTACCTCCTCATCAACATTTCGGATAATGGCATAGGCATAGAGCAGAGTAAAGCCCAGAAAAAAGACCGTCCCAAAGACCATGTTTCCCGTGGTATGCAAATCACCATGGATAGGCTGGCACTTTTTGGGAGAATCACAGAAAAGGAGCATGCCGTAGAAATAGGGGAGAAAGTAGCCTCTGAAGGCAAGATTTTAGGGACAGAGGTAAAACTAATGTTGCCCAGGCATCTGGAGGTATAATTTTTTCTTCTGAGATGAATTCCCTGAAGACCTTGTTTAAGCCCCTACAGCCTACAATTAGTATCAGGCATTCACAAATAATATGCTATAAAGAAATTTCCCCCTCCATTCCAGTAAGGGACTATGTGTATTGCTATTGGCAGTTAACTGCACTCGGACCTTTGCCGGAAAAATATATGTACAGGGTGGTTTCTGACGGCTGCATTGATTTGTTAATTGAACTACCCGGTAACAATTCATTTATAACCGGTTTCTCAAAGAAGTATATCACCTTCGATCTTGGGACCTCATTCCATTATCTGGGTATTCGATTCTTTCCCTTCATGTTTCCCCTTCTCTTCCATGTGTCTGCCAAAAAAGTGGTTGATCAATTCCTACCACTGGAGAACCTATTGCCAGAGTTAGAGAAGGAAATGAAACATATGAGCCTGGATGATGATCTGGATAAAGTAGGTCAACAATTTGACTCCGTACTATCTCCCTATGTCATGGATCTTCCTCAGCATGATGCCCGTTTGTCAAAAACCATAGACCAAATCCTACTTTCAGGTGGAAACGTTCAAATCAAGGACCTGGACATTGATATGAGTGAACGACAGTTGAGAAGAATGTTCCAATTCTACTTTGGAGAATCGCCAAAAGTATTTGCTAAAGTATTCCGGTTTCAGCGTCTGCTTAACGCCTACCTTTCTGAAGAAAGCACCTTACATGAGAAAGTATTTTATGATCTGGGCTACTATGACCAAGCACACTTCATTAAAGATTTTAAGCGCTTTTATGGAGTAACTCCTGCTCAGGCTTTTCTCAGGGACTGAAGTCGTCCGTTTTGTACAATAAGACCTCAAAAGATCATGGCACCTTTGAAAGGTAATCCTAACACAAACGTCATGAAGAATCTCAAAACGTTCATTACCACCTTCCTTTTGGCTATTCCATTCTTAGCTCAAACACAAGTTGAATCCAAACATCGAAATGACATGAATCTAAACGCAGGCATTATCACATCAAAAATCAATGAAACAAAAGCTTTCTATCAGAACTATCTGGACTTTGGAGTAAGCTTTGAGAATGAATTCTATTTACTCATGCATACCCCCAATAAAAGTGCGCAGCTGAGTTTTCTATTACCTAATCATCCAACTCAACAAGCGCTTTTCCAGCCTGAGTTTAACGGGAATGGAGTTTACCTTACCATTGAAGTTGAAGATGTTGACTCCTTGTATAAGGCACTTAAGGATAAAGGGGTGGAGATCAAGATTGATATAAGAGATGAACCTTGGGGTGATAGACATTTCGCCATTCAGGATCCCAATGGAATAGGTATCGATCTGGTAAAATATACACCCGTAACTGGGGACTAGACTTTCTGAATATTTATCAAGGTGTATCTGGCTTAAGTTCAGATACACCATTATCCTTTTTGGGCAGATCCTGTACTCCCCTTAGACCGCCTCCATTCCTTGAAAAGCTTTCTTATCTGAGCTTGGGCTCAGCGCCTCCAGATCTTTCAAAACCTGCTTTGCATCTTCAAAAGTAAAAGGACCCTTATGGTAACGGGTCCCTGAGGCAGAGGCCATGATGGTTCTGCTTTCTCTAAGAGCTACTACCAATTCTTTCCCTTCCGCAAATACCGCTTCTAGAGCTTCAGCATTCAGTTGAGAAATCTCCCCGCCTTTTCTTCCGGAAGGAAGCGGCAGCAAGAAAGGCAGGACGCCAAATAGGACTGACTGTCCCATACGCCAATCACCACAAAGTACTATTCCGCGTTCCTCCGCAGCTATCTCCTTCAACTCCTGAGAGAATGCCCCATTCATAAGGAAATGTTGGACGTATTGCTTAACACCTACATCAGGTCTGGACTCTGCCAATACTACTTCCCTCAGGATTCCCTCTTTCTGGAAAGCTTCCAATGATTCCTGATAAATAAAGTCTTTCTTCCTGTTATGTAAGCCGAATAACAGCGTGGCCTCTCCCACTTCGTATCCTTTCATGGCCCAAGCTAAGCGTTCTTGCAGGGTGGCATGAATACCTGATATTCCACTTCCAGCTGCTATCATAAGTAGAGGCATACGTAGCTTCTTCAGGAAATCCTCATCAGGCTGTACGTCATGGAAAGGTAGGAAGGTTCTATGCTTTTCAGGAGGACCGAAGCCTCTTCTCTGGACAAATATTCTGGCTGTAGGCTTAGCGCTTCCAGATGTCAGTAAATCCAGCAGATAGGAGTTACAGATTCCTCTATGCTGTTTCCCTTTTCCAAAGCTTTCTTTAGGAGAGGAATAGGCAACATTGGAAGCTAGTAATATACGTATGTGCTGAGGATTACCTTCAGCATCTCTATCTATGGAAGAAATGGTGAAAATTCTCCTGTTAATTCCTCCTTGTAAATGACAAAGCTCTTGTAAAGAAAGAACTCCCGGCAACATGCGGAGGATATCTACCACATGAGTATGCCTTAACTTCCTCTTGCACAGGTTCTCGTCACAGGACAATAGCTCATTTACAATGGCGTATCCTTCTTCCAGATCATCAGGAATGCTTGGTAGTTCCTCAACCTTAGATTTGAGGATTTCCAGGAGGGACATTTTTACTGGATTCAAAGACACAAAAGCGAGTGCTTCTTCCGGAGAATAAAAACTCCCTTCATCAGTCTCGTATCTACCCTTCAGGAAAACACTACATTCTATCTCCCTAAGAAGTGTTGGAAGGAGTTGAATATTTTCTTTAGTATTTTCAGGCATTACGCAGAGGACATCCCCTGCTTGTGGCATGGCTGGTAGGCCTGTAGTTGAGAATGATGTCTCGCTGACATCAAAGTTTATCTCAAAAATCGATTTCTGTTCCCTATGGATTTTGGAATGTAGTGAAACAAGAGCATGGATAGGATGCTGGCCTGCTTCTCGTCTCCCTTCTTCCAGATTATTTGGAGTCATCATACGCTACCCAATTGAATCGTACATAAATCAGGCTCCTAATTTAGACTAAATCTAAATAATTCAAAAACTCTTTCATAGATTTGTAGG
>JBCBKZ010000481.1:0-4723 GCA_038520955.1 Bacteroidota bacterium
TCACACTTGATTTTCAACGAATTACTATCTGACCCTACTTGTTAATAGTTAGCAAAAGTTTAGCTACTCTCCTCCCATCTTCCAATTATCATTGTCGTGGAAGAAATTTCTTTCTTAAATCAGCAAAAACCTAGTGTAACGTTTAGGGCATTGATCATGCATCTTGTAAAATCTACTCTTAGATTTCTTTACCCTTTCTCTCTCCTCGTCCCTATCTTTTTCTCCACAGAAATCCTCTACGCACAGAATAGCATCCCTGACAAGGTTAACTTATCTGGCGTCCTTCAAAAGTGGCATAAGGTGACCCTCTCTATAGAAGGTCCAGAGGCCAAGGAAACGGACAGTACAAATCCATTTACTGACTATAGGCTTATGGTTACCTTCTCACAAGGAGGGTCCAGCTATGAAGTACCTGGATATTTCGCAGCAGATGGGATGGCAGGAGAAACTAGCTCAGATTCCGGAAATGTCTGGAGAGTACATTTTGCTCCAGACCAAACTGGCAGTTGGGATTTTACGGTTTCCTTCCGACAGGGAGCAAACGTAGCCTTAAATGACAGTGCTAATGCCGGGACTAGTGTGGCAGATGTGGATGGGCTCACAGGCTCTATTGACATAGCTACCAGCGATAAAAGTGGAAGGGATTTCCGCGCTAAAGGAAGGCTCAGGTATGTGGGAGAAAGGTATTTACAGTTTGCAGAGACCGGAGAATACTTCCTAAAAGCGGGCGCAGATGCTCCTGAAAATCTACTGGCCTATGAAGATTTTGACAATACACCGGACTACGGTAATAGGAGAAAATCATGGTCTGCCCATGTATCAGACTGGAATACAGGTGATCCTGTATGGAAGGGAGATAAAGGAAAAGGACTCATAGGCGCCATCAATTATCTGGCATCAGAGGGTCAGAATGTATTCTCCTTTCTTACGATGAACATCAATGGAGATGACAGAAATGTCTTCCCTTATATAAGTGACAATTCCTCAGACCGTTTGAGAATGGACTGTTCCAAGCTTGATCAATGGGAAGTGCTCTTTGAGCATGCGGATAGCCTGGGGATGTACCTTCATTTCAAGACCCAGGAAACTGAGAATGATCAACTGCTGGATGGTGGCGCTTTGGGGAATGAAAGAAAGCTCTACTACAGAGAACTGATTGCACGTTATGGGCATCATCTGGCCCTAAACTGGAACATAGGGGAAGAAAACACTAATACTGAGTCACAGCGAAAAGAATTTGCTCAGTATTTCTATGACCATGATCCTTACAGGCATCATGTAGTTCTTCATACCTACCCTAACCAGCAGGACCAGGTATATGATCCACTTCTTGGGAATAGCTCAACCTACACTGGGGTTTCCGTCCAAACTAATTGGAATGAGGTACATGATGATACCAAAAAGTGGGTGGAAGAATCCCTTGCTGCCGGTAAGAACTGGGTAGTAGCTAATGATGAGCAGGGAGGCGCTAATACAGGTGTCAAACCTGATGGAAATGGAAACAACCATGATGACATACGGATAGAAGTCCTATGGGGGAATCTCATTGGAGGAGGCGCTGGTGTAGAGTACTACTTTGGGTATGGGTTTGACCACTCAGATCTAACTTGTGAGGACTTCCGAAGCAGAGATAATATGTGGGACTACAATAGATATGCTCTGGAATTCTTCAACAATAATAGTGTCTCCTACTGGGAGATGATGCCTGATGATGACCTGGCTGCCGGAAATGACAACTGGTGCCTGGCCAAGACCGGAGAACAATATGTAGTTTACCTCACAGGAGGAGACGGTACTACCGTAAACCTGGGCACGGATAACGCTACCTATGAGGTAAAGTGGTTTGATCCGAGAAATGGAGGGGGCCTTCAAAACGGGAGTGTTCAGCAACTTACTGCTTCTGCAACCGCTGACATTGGCACTCCTCCGTCCGCTACGAATGAGGACTGGGTGGTACTCCTAAATAAGACTACCTCTACTAATGCAGCTCCTACCGTATCTATCTCTTCCAACCCTGATGTTGGAGGACTGGAGCTAGGGGATTCCCTTAGTCTGGAAGCAACAGCACAGGATTCAGATGGGACCATAACCAAAGTGGTTTTTTATGATGGAAGCACTATACTTGGAGAACAGCTTGTAGCCCCTTACACCCAGAACCTGGTAAACCTACAGCCTGGATTCTATAACATTTACGCTATCGCATTAGATAATGAGAATGCCCAGACTTCTTCTGATACCCTAAGATTTGTTATCCCATTTGATGGGAATAGCTGCCCGGCTATGTACAAAGAGGAAGGCGGTCTGGTAGTATTTGAACCTGAGAGCATACCAGTAGCAGGAGATTGGGATCTACAAACGAGTATTGATGGATATAGTGGAGCAGGATACATCCGCTGGGGAGGCAGTAACCAGTTTAATAATCCAGGGCAAGGATTGATGGAATACACCATCCAAATCCAGACTCCCGGTACGTATAGATTTAACTGGAGAAGTAGAATCACCATAGGAAATGATAGCAGAGAGCATAATGATACCTGGCTTAGATTTCCAGACGCTGATGATTTTTATGGTGAAAAGAATGGAGGAAGCATTGTGTACCCACATGGAAGTGGTCAGACCCCTAATCCTGAAGGGGCAGGGAAAGAGGGGTGGTTCAAAATATATATGAGTAGAGCTGGAGAATGGCACTGGAGCGCAAGGACCAGTGATAATGACGCTCATGATATCTATGTGGTATTTAATGCTCCTGGCGTTTACACCATGCAACTATCAGGTAGATCTGAGGGACATGCGGTAGATAGAATTGTGCTCTATACCGATGATACTTCAAACAATGATGCACAAGATCTGAACTTACCGGAATCACTATGTGAGCCATCTCCTAATCAGGCTCCGACTGTTAGCTTTCTGGCTCCAACTCAGAATGCTTCCTTTGATGAAGAAGACCTTATTGGACTAGAGCTTTCTGTCTCTGACCCTAACCTGGATCCGATCACTGCTTCCATTTTCCATAATGACACCTTGGTGAAGGAATTCACTTCAGCTCCATTCACATTTGATTGGGGGCCATTAGCAGAAGGAGTATATACGCTCAAAGCCGTTGCAAAAGATAATTCTGACGCCGTTTCAGATACAGCACAAATCACTTTCAGTGTGAATAAGGCCACCCTGGATACACTTTTGATCATCCCTGATTCAGTGAATTTACCTGAAACGGCAGGGGATACGACTGTGTCTGTGGTAAGTAATGTGAATTGGGCCTTTGATCCTCTGCCGGGATGGGTTACGGTGGATCCCACATCAGGTGATGGGGACGAAACCATTACCATTACTTACGAAGAGAATCCCAGTATGGTAGAAAGGAAAGCCTTGATTACCCTCAGAGGAAATATGCTGAAAGATAGCCTTTGGTTAATTCAGGCTGGCAATCCTTTAGGGTCTATGTGTGGACCCACTGATTCTATCTGGGTAAGCTCAATAGCTCAAACATCCGTCACCCTAAACTGGAACAGGGTTATTTCTGCTGCCAGCTACCGCGTTCAATTTAGAGAGCCTAATGACGTTACCTGGCAAACCGTAACGGGACTCACTGATACTACAGTTACCTTAGATGAACTTAATGAAGCCAGCTTGTACGTATGGGCTGTAGGAACTGACTGCGAAGATGACCAAACACTATGGACAATTCCTTCAACTTTCCAGACAGAGGGCTATACACTGGAACCCGTAGAAAACCTTTCTCCCTCTTATCAATCTCCTGTTATTTATCTGGTTTGGGCAGATAAGTCTGATATAGAGACTGGGTTTATCATCGAGCGAAAAAAGGGAGATGAAGCTTTTGCACCGATTGATACGGTAAGAGCAAACACATCTTTCTTTGTGGATACCTTCAACATAGAGCTTTCTACTGTATATACTTACAGAATAATCACTTATCATCCTGAAATAGCGCCTGGGATTTCTGAAGAAGTAAGCATCACTACAAGTATTACTACTTCTATTCCGGGGCTTAGCCCAGATCTGGCGGTAAGCCTATATCCAAATCCAGCTTCTGAGTTTCTGATCATTGAAAACGTCAAAGGCAAGACTCAAATCCAGTGGATGGATTTACAAGGCAAGCTTATCTCAGCTAGCACATATATCTTTAGTGGTAGACAGGATATAAATAGGATTGATGTACCTGATGGTATTAGCTCTGGTCTTTACCTGCTACGGATGCTTACTGAAGAAGGGATAAGTGTCTCCCGAAAAATTCAGGTCCGTGGCAGATAGCCTAAAAGCTTTTCCTAACATAGATGGAGACATTGTTACCCACCTTACAATCGGGGTCCTCTTTGAGGGCCCCGATAATTTGTATATAACATTTCTCTCTGGGGATAGGCAGATTTCCTACCAGATGATCAAGAATCACCTGAGCTCTTACAGCATTGAGATAAGGTTTAGGAATTAGCTCTTTCTCACATGAGTAAGCTTGAAATACCCAGTAATAGCTGGAAGACATTTCCGGAAGGTATTGGATTCGTTTGGTAAGGTCTCCCAGTTTCTGGAAGCTCTCGTCAGTTAGTTCTATGGAGAAGGGGCGAAAATGAAATTCATTCACTCCTTGAAGAATAGCTTGCGCATCAGCGTCTTTCTGGCTAAATAAGATTTGTGAACAAAGAAGGAAAGAGAGAAAGGATATGGTTAGCTTGGCGATCATCCCCAAAATTACACAGGATATAGG
>JBCBKZ010000482.1:0-4717 GCA_038520955.1 Bacteroidota bacterium
TGCCAAAGAGTATTCTAGCTGATTACTTCCAAGTTAGGGCCCTTACAACAAGATTCCAATATTGGACCACATATACGAGGCAGATCCATTCTCAGATTTCTACAAGACAGCTTTTTCTTACTCCCAAGAAAAATACAAACCGAAACATCTAAGTCCTCCCCTTCACCCGTATGTATGCTAATTTTTCAAGTTTCACTTCAAAACATACGTATGCAAACAGTTAACAAACTGGCCCGTTGGGGAGTCTTTACCGGACTTTTGCTAGGCCTGGTCTTGGTCCAGGCTTCCAGCCACCGGGAAGCGCCCTTAATTGCCAACGATCCGCTCGCGGACAACACGGACCTTTATGCTTTCAGGAGCCCGGACAACCCTGATATGATTACGCTCATAGCCAACTATATTCCGGCTGAGTTGGCTTTCGGAGGTCCTAATTATCATTCCTTCGGAGAAGGAATCCGATATGAAATCCACATCGATAATGACGTAAGTACTACCGGAGATGACATCATCTACCGAGCTACTTTCTCCCAAGAGAATGAAGACCCCACTACTTTTTTCAACATCCGACTTGGGCTTGAAAACCTGAAAACTACCTACACCCTGGAAAGAAGCATAGATGGTGGGCAGTCTTTTGAGGTGATTATCAGTGAGGGGGTGGTTCCTCCCCCCAACATTGGACCGAGATCCATAGAGTCTGCTGTGGGACTGGGAGCCAGTAGTTATGGAGAGTTGATGATGAACGCCATTACTACCGCCAGTACCGGAGAAAAGGTATTCTGTGGGCCTGTGGATGATCCCTTCTTCGTGGATCTGGGGGGCATATTTGATTTGGGAGATTCTCCCAGACAAGGCACTACGACCATGCGAGACGGTATCGCCAGAACCAACGTACACAGCATCGCCATTCAAGTACCCATTAGTACCCTCCAAAAGGAAGGAAAAGCAGCAGACCAAGCAGCTGATATTCTTGACGGAGACTTTGTGATAGGCGTATGGGCTTCTGCCAGTAGACAGGAAATTAGAACGCTAAACACGGATGGGACGGTAGCCTATTCTGGCGACTGGATTCAGGTTTCCCGCTTGGGTATGCCGCTGACTAATGAAGCAGTTATCCCCATAGGTGCCAAGGACGAATGGAATGCCAGAACTCCCTATAATGAGAATCCTGACCATTTTGAGTATTTCTACAATCCAGAGCTGGCGCTCTACATGGATGATGATTTGTTTGGTGGAGCAGTACCGGCCTTTGCTGCCTTGAGAGTCCAAAGAAAGTCTCTTGGAGGCTTTGACTTCGGTAATCAGAATGATGGTTTGTTTGGGTTGAAAGGAAATGCTGCCCTGGATGGAACAGCCCTGGATGATGCCGTCTTTGGAACGCTATTACTCCCAGCAGAAGGAAAACCCAGATCAGTAGATATCTGGCCAGCCTTCCATACAGGTGTGCCTAATGTAAGGCCCTACCAACTGGCTACCGGTAAGAATGGAGACCCCTTAGCTGCCGGAAAACCCTTTGTGAACAACTTCCTGCCTAATGGAGGAGATATGCTTCGTCTAAATATGGCTACCCCCGTTACCCAAAGAGATGATGCTTCCTTCAGTTCCCTTGGATTAATCCAGGCGGCTGTTCTGGGATTGACAGATCCCACTTATGCGGGAAACGCAGACGTTCAGTTCATCCCTAATATGGATGGCTTCCCTAACGGGAGAAGGCTAGAGGATGATGTGACCAGAATAGAACTACAGGCTGTTTCGGGAGTAGTACTGGCTGCCATTGGACTGTGGTATGACGACTTTGATGCTACTGACAGCACAGCCTCTCCCGTAACCAATCAGCTACTGAATGTACTTAGCTATTCTACCGGGGTAGAAACCAATGACACCACCTTTACCAACACCTTTCCTTATCTGCAAGCGCCATGGCGTGGCACAGTTACCGGAAACTAATCCTTTAGCCCCTTATCATGACAAGATATAAATTGAGAATTCACCAATTCACCTTTTTGGTTTTGATGCTGCTGGCAGGCTCAGGCTGGGCATCCAGCCACAGAGAGGCACCCTTGATAGCCAATGATCCCCTCGCGGATAACACGGACTTGTATGCTTTCAGAAGTCCCGATAATCCAAACACCATTACGCTGATTGCTAGTTATGTCCCTCTTCAGTTACCACAAGGAGGCCCCAACTACTACCAGTTTGGAGAAAACATCCGCTATGAGATCCATATCGACAATGATGTGAGTACCAGCGGAGATGATATCATCTACAGGTTTACTTTTTCCATTGAGAATGAAGATCCTACGACTTTCTTCAACATCAGACTGGGGAAGCAGAACCTGAAAACCACCTATACACTTGAGAGAAGCATAGATGGTGGAGATAGCTTTGCTACCATTATAGAAAATGGCATGGTTCCTCCTAACAACATCGGTCCGAGATCTATTGAAGGTCCGGTAGGATTAGAAACAGATTATGAATCTCTGTTTCAGGCTGCTATTACTTCTGCCTCCACTGGAGAAAGTGTATTCTGTGGACCTACGGATGATCCCTTCTTTGTTGATCTGGGCGGTATATTTGACTTAGGAGATTCTCCCAGACAAAACGGGCCAGCCAAAGATGGCGTAGCTGGTTTTAATGTGAGCACCATCGCTATTCAGGTGCCCATTTCCACCCTACAAAAGGAGGGGAAAGAAGTAGATATGGCAGCAGATATCCTGGATGGAGATTTTGTCATAGGCGTATGGGCTTCTGCTTCTCGTCAGCAAATCAGAACCCTACGCCCAGACGGTACCTATGAGGACAGTGGAGATTGGGTGCAGGTTTCACGCCTGGGCATGCCCCTCACCAATGAAGCCGTAATCCCCATAGGCGCGAAGGATGAGTGGAATGCAAGAACCCCTTATAATGAGAACCCTGACCACTTTGAGTATTTCTACAATCCTGAGTTAGGCCTTTATATGGATGATGACCTTTTCGGAGGTGCCGTTCCAGCTTTCTCAGTTCTGAGAATCCAACGAAATTCTCTTGGGAGTTTCGACTTTGGAAATGGGCAAAATGGCCTCTTTGGGTTGAAAGGAAATGCAGCCCTGGATGGAACGGCCCTGGATGATGCTGTCTTTGGAACGCTGCTACTGCCAGATTCTGCCAAGCCCAGATCTGTAGACCTTTGGCCGGCCTTCCATACAGGTGTCCCTAATGTGAGGCCCTATCAACTAGCCACTGGTAAAGAAGGGGATCCATTAGCAGCAGGAAAGCCTTTTGTGAACAACTTTCTCCCTAATGGCGGGGACATGTTGCGCTTGAATATGGCTACTCCTGTTACCCCCAGAGATGATTCAGCCTTCAGCACCTTAGGCTTGATCCAGGCAGCCGTACTTGGACTAACTGATCCTACCTATGCTTCTTCTGCTGATCTGGAATACATCCCTAACATGGATGGATTCCCTAATGGGAGAAGATTGGAAGATGATGTGACGCGCATTGAGCTACAGGCAGTTTCTGGTGTAGTACTAGCCGCCATCGGATTGTGGTATGACGATTTTGATGGGATGAATCCAGTTTCTCAGGATCTGCTAGATGTACTTACCTACACTACAGGAGTCGAAGCTAATGATACTACCTTTAGAGAAAGCTTCCCCTATGTGCAAACGCCATGGAGTGGTACCGGAAAAAACAGTGGATTGGCCGTTTTCTATGAGCAGCCAGATCTCCTCCTCCGAACTTCTATCAAGGATGCAGAATTCATTAAGCGAATCTCTCTGTATCCATCTCCAACAATTGCAGAGATCAACCTGAATGTATCTGTGGAGAAATCATTGAAGCTGACAGTAGAAGTTTACACCCTGATGGGCCAAAAAGTCCTGGCCGCTGATAAGCTGACTACTGCAGGAGAGAATGACATACATCTTTCTGTAGAGCAGCTTCCCGCAGGTGTGTATGTATTGAGCCTCAGTAATGATGGACAACTTATAGGGAGCACCAAGTTTGTCAAGCAGTAAGCTCATGAAGTGTTAAGGCACATTTTGTTTAGTGTGGAAGGGCAGTCATCCGAAAGGGAGCTGCCCTTTTCACTTTTTTTATGCTAAGGAAATCTGTCCCGCCCTTTTCTCCCGTAAGTATCCCAAATCAACACTAAACAGCTATAGATTATGCGTACCACTAAGAACACTCTCTTCTACTCTTTCCTCAGCCTATTGCTTACAGCTTGTTTGCTGGTGGTAGGTTGTGTAACCCAAAAGAAGCCCTCCAAAGAATCTGTCAGTGTCCATATTCCTTCTCTCCTTCCCAGAAACCCCTCTCTAGGAAGCATACAGGAACAAAGTACTGTCTTACAAACTCACCAGGATCTTTCAGACGCCATCAAGCATTCTCCCACTAACTACCGTAAAAGACTTCAGCTGGCTCAGTTATTCATGCTGGAAGCCAGAACTACGGGTGAACATGGATACTACTACCCGGAAACGCTCAAAGTACTTGATGAAATACTGGCTGAGAAACCCGCGAAAGAAGTAGAGTTCGGTGCTACTTCTTTAAAAGCTTCCGTACTCCTTTCTCTCCACAAATTTGCAGAAGCCAAAGAGTTGGCAGAGCATGCCGTTAGCCTGAATGGATACAATGCCCTTATTTACGGATCTCTGGTAGATGCCAATGTAGAATTGGGAGACTATGAGGAGGCCGTAAAAATGGCAGACAAGATGATTTCCATCCGTCCGGATCTACG
>JBCBKZ010000483.1:0-4717 GCA_038520955.1 Bacteroidota bacterium
TCAGCTCTTCAATCCTATACTATGTGAACAGCTAGTATATGTTTAGACATGCCCTTTTTGCCGGATTTATGTTGCTACACGCTTTGTTGATGGCACAACCTACTGACAGGAAACGTCAGGGGTATATGGATGTCTTGCTCAATCTTTTCCCCGACTATAAACATCCATGGGCGCAACAAGTACCAGTAAGTCCCTTAGATAGCACCTTTGAAGACTGGGTATACAGGACGGGAGAATTACCTCCTGATTTCTCCAGACTTACTTCCTCTTATCAACTTCCTGATCCATTTACCTTTAGATTCCCTGAGAATAGTCTTAATACTTCTACCTCTGTAAATGCTTGGTCTGAGCAGCGAGATATTCTGAAAAAAGGACTCCAATACTGGATAACAGGAAGTCTCCCTCCAGCCCCTGATAGCGTCAGGGTACAGCCGCAGAGAACTTATGCACGAGAAAATATACGGATCATAGAGTCTCGGATTTATTGGGAAGAAGATAGCAGCATTTCATTGGGTGTGGAGCTTTTTCTTCCTGAAGGCGAAGGACCTTTCCCTGTTATCCTAACTCCTGGTTTCAGTGGAGAAAGCTGGATGAGTTTGCAGTCGGGACTAAGAAGAGGATATGCAGTTTGTTTATACCACGCCTGTGATGATCAGGATGACACAGATTCTTTTGCTGCCTTCTATTATCCGGAATATGATTTCTCCCGCATCACCCGTAGGGCATGGGCCTCACATAGAGCATTAGACTATCTGGAAAGCCTCCCTTATATAGACATGAGCCAAACGGCCATCATGGGCTTATCCAGGGATGCCAAGCAGGTGTTCATAGCTGCAGCTTTTGATGAAAGAATTCATGCTACCGTACTCTGTAGTGGAGGTACAGGCGGAGAAATCCCCTTCCGATATACGGGTGAAATGTTTGACAATGAAAGCATAGCTGCCATCACCACCAACTTCCCGGACTGGTTCCACCCCAGGTTAAAGTTCTTTGCGGGAAGGCCTAACTACCTACCTGTAGATCAGCACTTTTTCTCTGCCCTCATAGCTCCCAGACACTTGTTATTTAGTTCATCCAGATTTGAGCATTATGGAAATCCCAAGGGGATACAGGAACATTATACCCAGGCGAAAACAGTATTCACAAAAGTAGGTGCTGAGGATCATATCCGTCTACATCTCAGGTCGGGCTTACACAGGCCTGCCATCAGGGACATGGAAATATATATAGACTTCTTTGACACAGCTTTTGGGCGAAAAGATAGTTTGACGTTAGAAGGAGAGGACTTGTACAACTTCAGCTTCCATTCTTGGCAGCAAAGAAGGAGAGAGTATATAGACCCGGAGATGTTTTCGGGGAGAAAGCTCACAGACTTAAGCTGGAATCCCGACAGAAAACTGCCCTTGACCTTGGAAGAATGGAGGGCAAAAAGAAAGGGGGTCCAGAAAGAAACTCATCGCTTGATGGGGAAGGCAAATGCACCAGAGTCCTTTAGCAAAAGAGTAGGGGAAGACTACCTGAAAAAATTGATTGGGTTTCCCAAGCTTGGAAAGCGTATCCATAAAGAACCTCTGCATTTGGGAGAATTGTATTACAAAACGGATTCAGTGGGTAAGCCTGTATCAGATGCCTATCCGGTAGTCATATTCCTACATGAATATGCCTATTCCAGTGGATATAAGAGAAATGTAGAAGAACTGTTTACCCCTTTGCTAGAGCAAGGCTTCGCCATTTATGCCTTTGATCTTCCGGGTTTTGGAAGTAGGGTAGAGGAAGTAGGGGACTTTTATGCCCGTTACCCTCAGTGGTCACTCATGGGGGCCATGGTTTCAGATGTGAGACATGGCCTATCAGTACTTACGGCTCATCCTTTGCTGGATAAAAAGCAGCTATATGTATTGGGCTTTTCACTAGGAGCTCAGGTGGGAACCATTTCTGCCGCCCTGGATAACCGTATCAAGGGGATGATCAGCATTTGTGGGGTACATTCTCTCAGGCAAGCCGGGAAACATCCTGAAAAAGGCCTTTTGTCTATGTCTGCCAATATCCATGGGCTTATTCCACGGCTAGGATTCTTCGAGGGGAGTGAGGAAAGGATCCCTACAGATTTTGATGAGTGGATGGCTTGCATAGCGCCCCGACCCCAACTGGTAGTGGGAGCCGCCTGGGACCAGTATGCTGATATGCGGGAGCTACAGCAAATGTCCACGGAGGTGAAGAAAATCTACGACCTATATGGTAAGGAAGAGAAGTTCCATTTTGAGCAGGTACATGACTTCCATAGGATGTCTGCCGAAATGAGGGCCAAGGCCATTGAATGGTTACTTAAGCAGAGCCAGTCGAGCTCCCGTTTTTAAGGAGAAGTTTTTTCAGCAGAAAACCACTTTTCTAAAATGCCCCTAAGCGCTTCCATTCTTACGGGCTTAGCCAGAAAGTCATCCATCCCAGCTTCCATACAGGCCTCCCGGTCTTCCTTCATCGCATTGGCAGTCATGGCAAATATGCGTGGCCTATTCTCTCCCGGTCTATCCTTATAATCCCTGATGATTTGTCTGGTGGCACTTATTCCATCCATCTCTGGCATCTGCATGTCCATGAGGATTAAGTCATAGGGAACCAACTTTACTGCTTCTACAGCCTCCAGTCCATTGGCAGCTACTTCTATCTCCAATCCCAGTTTTTGGAGCATTTTGCCTGCTACCCTTTGGTTGACAGGATTGTCCTCTGCCAGCAGGATTCTGAGTGGAACCAGATTCGGCTTCTCAAAGCTGTTCGTTTTTCTCTTTTTATCAGTTGCGCTTTCCTTCTCGGGGTTCAGTCCCCGGGAAATGGCGTGAAATAGTTGGGCAGCTCTGGCGGGTTTACTGATAAAGGAGCTAAAGATCTCCTTGTCAGCCTCGCTCTCTACATTGTAAGCAGAGCTTAGCATGATAAGGGGGAGATCCTTGCTAAAAGGAGACTTTTTGACCAGTTGAGCAAGCTCTGAACCACTTAGCTCCGGCATGTTCATGTCAAATATGGCCAGGTCAAAATGGTGCTTATGTGAGAGTATGTCCAGGGCTGTATGAGGAAGGGTAGTTTGGAAGGTTTCCAGTCCCCATTTCTCACATTGTATTTTCAGAATCTTCAGGTTGGTGGAATTGTCATCCAGAAGAAGAACCCTTTCCCCCTTAAATAGGTGGCTGGCCATTTGCTTATAAGTTTCCTTGGGGGATGCCTGTTCAGCCTGTATGGTAAATATGAAACTACTTCCCTTTTGGTATTCACTTTCCACCCATATTCTCCCACCCATGAGTTCTGTCAGCTTTTTGCATATCGCCAATCCCAGACCTGTTCCTCCATACTTACGTGTTGTAGAAGCGTCTACCTGAGTGAAGGAGTTAAATAGCCGCTGGATCTTATCTTCAGGTATTCCTATGCCGGTATCCTTCACAGAAAACTGAAGGGTGTGGAGATCATTCTCATAGCTGATATGCTTAACTGAGACATATATTTCTCCCTCGTGGGTAAATTTAATGGCGTTATTGACCAGGTTTACTAATACCTGCCTGAGACGGGTAATATCACTCAAGATGGCTGGCGGGACCTCCTCATGGACATAATACATGAGCTCCAGGCCCTTTTCATGGGCTTTGGCAGAAAGTAGTTCCAGGGTATCTTCTATGGGCTCATTTACCTCAAAAGGTTCCTTCTCCAGTTCCAGCTTCCCAGATTCTATTTTAGAATAATCCAGTATGTCATTGATGATAGAGAGTAGGGCCTCTCCTCCCATCCTGACAGTCTTTACGTAATCCTGCTGTTCCTCATCTAAGTCTGTACCCACCAAGAGACCTGTCATCCCTATCATGGCATTGAGCGGAGTACGGATTTCATGACTCATGGTAGATAAAAACTGAGCTTTGGCTTTGGAAGCTTCCTCTGCCTTTTCTTTAGCATCTCTAAGTTGTTGTTCTACTTTTTTCCTGTGAGAAATCTCCTGGAACAACTCTTCATTCTTTGTTTCCAGATAGGCGGTCCTCTCTTCCACTTTCTTTTCCAGTCCTTGAGAATAAACTTCTAAAGAAGACTGCTTACGTCCTATGAGATAGGCAAAGAACCCCAGAAAAAGAGGTGCCGAGGCAATCACCCAGTGTAAGACCTGCTGAGAAAAAAGGGTAGAAAGACCTTGCTGGGTAAAAGGTAGCTGTTGATGAAGGAGATCATAGCTGACGGAGGCTGTAGGGAACAGTAGTCCAAACAGCACCCCCAAAAGCGTGTACTTGGTAGTTGTTGAGAGAAAGCCCATGTACCTATACCATTATAGAATACCTGAATGCAACTATATTCCGGGTAAGCTAGGTATATGTGAGGCTTGAATTAGGGAAGATAATAGAGGCTTATTACAGGCCTTATAAATTACCTAAAAAAGTCCCTGCTCTCAAGAGAACAGGGACTTAGTCTTTTGGTAATATGTTTTATTTCTGCGTATAAGAGCAGTTCATAAAGAAGGTTCTTTCTCTTCTGTTGGTGTTTTCAACCGTGAAGTAGAACTCATCCAGGTACTGCTTGGAAAGAGATTTCTGGTAGCCAGACAAATGTTCAGAATTTGTGTAGAGGGCATAAATTTCCTCTTTCTTCTCTATTACCAGATCAATTACTTCTTGCAAAATCTTAGGATCAGGACATCTTCCCTGGTAGTATCTTTCTCTTACTTCATTGATAGGAAGCTTATCATCTG
>JBCBKZ010000484.1:0-4717 GCA_038520955.1 Bacteroidota bacterium
TATCGCATTCAGCCCCACAGAGGGGGTAGAATGCGATACCCTCCACACCAAGGATAAGCTAGGGAATCCGGCAACCCTTTATTTTGATGAGCAGCAACGCTTACAGGTAATGAAATTCCTGAATCCCTTCAACCTGGAAGAGTCTATTGAGGTCTTTTATAGAGAATATGAGCTACAGGAAGGACATTGGGTAGCTACCAACATAGAAATCATACAGGACAGAAAAGATACTTATGAGTTTCAGTTCAGTGAGATCTCTTTCAATGATCCCAATTTCTCCTACCTTGAGACCAACAATATGTCTATCAATGAATAAACTGCTCGGGATATTTCTTCTGGCTATTCTTCCACTTAGGATGATCATAGCCCAACCTATAGAGATAGGGAGTGTTCATCAGTTTCAGTCAAATATTCTCCAGGAAGAAAGAAGGTATTCAGTGAGTGTACCCGCTTCCTATGAGCATGATCCCTTTTACCAGGAGAAAGCTTATCCGGTCCTCTTAGTGCTGGATGGCGAGAGACTGTTCCAGCAAACGGCAACTGTGGTAAAAGCCCTAAGTCAGAGAAGCGTGGAAAAAATCCCTGAAATGATAGTGGTGGCCATCCATAATACAGACAGAAACAGGGATATGCTTCCCACCTCCAGAGGAGAAATTAATCCAGGAGAAGCTAGCTTCAGGTCCTTTTTGGAAGATGAATTACTACCTGAAATAGCGAAGAAGTACCGCACCCTGAACTGTCACATTCTGGTGGGACACTCTTTTGCAGGCTTATTTACCGCCAACACTTTTTTGAAAGAAAGTAAGTTCCATGCATTTCTGGCGATAGATCCGAGTTTACATTGGGGTGGAGCTTCCATTGTAAGTAAAGCTCAGAATAATACCAGGAGCTTCAATGGCTCTATCTATATTTCTCAAGCCAATAATCCCTTTAATCCGGGCGTGAACGTAGGTGCTAAAAATCAGGCGATACAGTCATTTCATGAGATACTGAGTGGCTCTTCATTCTCAGCTGTACATCATAAACTGGATTTCTTTGAGAAGGAAGATCATTTCTCTGTCCCATTGATCAGCATGTATGAAGGGCTAAGCTTTCTGTTTGAAGGATACCAGTATCCATTAGATCAGTTAGCTGAAGCTTCAGAGCAGGAACTGCAGGCACATTATGAGGATTTTACTAAAAGGATAGGAGGAAATGTGCTGATACCCGGTAAGCTATTTCAGCAGGTAGCTTCTTTCCTGCTTCAGCAAGGAAATGTTGACCAGGCAAAGATGCTCTTTTCCTTCACCAGCCGGCACTTCCCCACCAGCTTTCAACCCCTTGAAGGTTTAGGTCAGGCTTATGCCTCTTTAGAGTTAAGCGAAAAAGCTGACAGTATTTTCCATAAGGTTCTGGAACTGAATCCTGAGTCAAATGTCGCTAGTCGCTATTTCAAGGAGAGGGAGTAGATGCACCTTACAGTATATGCCATAATAGATCTGCGATAAAGAAGACTGCCAGAAAGGCTGCTAATGGTACTTTTTTTCCTTTTTTGAGCACGTCATAGGTTACCAGCAGGTTAGCAGATACAAGTATGAGGGCTACACTAATCCCATAAAAGATAAGAAGATGTTCAGGGCTGAACCAGCAGGCAATGCCTATAAGCATGAAGATATCACTTAGTCCCAGCCGATCATCTAACCACTCCTGCTTGCCTACTATATAGGCCCACACCCCTATCACTAAGAGTACAGCAAGTACTAAGGCTATACTGAAGGAAATGTGTATCCATCCCAGGACAGGCTCATACAGGAGCTGCCATCCCATTCCAGATAATCCGAAAAGGAATAGTAACCAATGGTTGATCTTCCGGCTTTTTACATCCTGCCATATGATCAGAGCACTACTAGCAAGGCCTATCAGGCTACAAAGCAGCCACATACCTGTGATCTGTCAAATTGCACAAACACTACAAATACTCTATGGGAAGGTTTTAGGTTGCTATGGCTGTCTGAGGTAATTTATCAAAAGAGGAGGTGACCCCCACCTTATTCTATCACAATAAAATAAACTGCTGGGAGATTGCCTCAAGAAAGTCAGGTAATTTCCTTCTTGAGATAGGTATCCCATCTTTATCACACATGATGGCCCTTGGAAATCCACCTTTCGCATAGGCTTCCAAATGAAACAGATTGATCAAATGTGATTTATGAATTCTTACGAAGGCATCAAACTGTAGATAGGAGGCTACTTTACTCAACGACTTAGAGATAACATGTCTCTGCTCATTGGTGAGGTAAACGTAGGTATAGTTATTACTGGCTTCCAACCTGATGATGTCAGCTATCCTGATGATATTTACTCCCTCTAATACGGGAACTGCCAAGCGGGTGGACTCCATCTTCCTTAGTTCACTTAGTTTTTGATGAGCAAGACCATTCTCTTTATTTTCTGGAGAATGCTCCATAATAACCTATCAGATGCGCTTAAAATTTCCTCTCTTACTTATAGACTATCTTCTTTAAAAAAGATGCTCTTCTTCCCTTGATTAACTAGTATATAAACCATTCTCTTATCCGTAATATTATAAGTCAAAATTATTATTCATATCCTTCTATTCTGGATCTGTCTAAATTCATGGGCTATTGGTTTTTCTCCTAACTAAGCTGATCTACAAGCAGGATAAACTTTTTCCCCTTTCCTGCATCCATCTATTAACTTAAAGGCTCATTAAGGAAAGTAACGCTATGAAGAAATATCTCTGGGCCCTCCTGATAGTAGGCACCTACCTCATTTCCTGTCGCACGCTTGAGTCTACCACTTACATTTCTCCTAATAAAGAGTTCGTTCTTGGACAAGGGAAACATGGTAGCTATAAGGCCCAACTAACCAATGTAGATGAAGCAGATATAGAAATAGTCCTGACAGATCTGGAAGGGAACAGACAGAGTGCCGGGATCCTGTACTCTGGTACCAGCCAAAACCTGAAAATACCTGCCGATAAGCAGGTGAGCTTTGTCAACCTTGGGGAGGAAACTGCTGCAGTCAGGTTAAAACTGGTAGGAGATACCCGCCTAAGTATGGATTATCAATGAGCCCATAAACGCTTATTCTAGAAAGACTGAATTACTCATACCCAGTTTCACATAAGAGCGCTTTAGTTCCAAACCGTCTTTCTGGATGATGGCTAACTTTCTTTTCCTAAACATGAGGCTGTCTCTAGCCGATAAGTAAATGCCATAAGTCCCACTTCCCTGATAAGCAGTTTCAAGCTGTTTCCCATCAACTGCCATATTGATTTCCAGGCTATCTAATGGGTATCTGGATCCCAGGCTTGTGATAGCAAGGGTAGTATGGATAGAAACACCTTTCTTGGCGGGAGAGTGAGCAACTGTATTCTGCCCCATCTCATTAGCGGCCTGAAAAATTTCTCTTTCATTTTCCAGGTGATTCGGAAGCGCTAGTTCTATATCTGGTAGGATAGGTGAACTTGTAGGTACATACCTTCTTAGTACCTTCCCTTTCATCCTTAGGTACTCTTTGTCAGAATCCTCAGAAAAAGTAGATTGAACATCCACAGATGAGGCCTTAGTTCTACCGTTTTCTTTCAGAAAAACCCAAAAGAAGCATATTACCCCAAATGTTAGTGCTGAAATAAATAGGGCAACGCCTGCCTTCTTCTTCTGATCAGAAGCTGGAGTGATTCTCTGGTTTGGCTGAGATTCCTCCATAATGCTTAATTCTTGCGAGAGAAATCAAGTATAAACTCTTTCTGGTTCATTTCCACTTGAGAATCCTCTTTTTTCAAACGATCAAAAAAATAGCCAGACCCCTTAGGTCTGGCTACACACACTACTATCTAACACTATTAAGGTATGTTTTTATCGTTACTGAGCTGATGGAGGTAAAATCACCTTGTCAATGACATGCACTACGCCATTGGTAGCCATTACGTCTGCAGCAGCTACTTTCGCATCATTAATGAATGCACCATCGCTATTAAGACTTACAGTTATGTTCGCGCCCTGTACAGTGGCAGCAGTTTGTCCATCTTGTAGATCAGTAGATAGTACTTTAGCTGGAATTACGTGGTAAGTTAGGATGCTGATCAGCTGATCTTTGTTCTCAGGCTTCAATAAGCTTTCTACTGTTCCTTCAGGTAAAGCGGCAAAAGCAGCATTGGTAGGAGCAAATACGGTGAAAGGTCCGTCTCCCTGAAGTGTCTCAACCAATCCAGCAGCTTTTACAGCAGCTACCAAGGTAGACAGACTTTCAGTTGCTACGGCTAATTCGATGATGTCTTTATCAGCCTCCACACTTACTTCTTCGGACTCCATAGGACCAGAAGCAGGAGCTTGAGCTGAAACTTGAAAAGTGAACATGGCTACAAATGCCATGAGTAGCGTTACATTAAATAGGTTTTTGAGGTTCATTTTGTTGAATGATTAATGTTATTTCTTCAACAAAACGGTAATCCCTTACTGAGGTTCCTCAATTAAGAAGGCTTAACACACACTTAACCAATCATTTAGGAATTCTTAAATATATATTAGCACTCTCATATATTCGATTATTTCTATAAGCTCAAACACTTTAGCTCTTTGTTGAATATAAGACTCTCTACATGGTTCTTTGGAACCGCTATTATCAAGAATCTTCACTTTTGTTTAAGTATTCTCCTCAACCAGGCGGTAACAAATGTTAATACTATTCAAAGGCTTATCAAGCGTGCTATATA
>JBCBKZ010000485.1:0-4692 GCA_038520955.1 Bacteroidota bacterium
GATATCAATAATTATTTTGATATCCGCAGACTGATAGGCACCAAACTTCTTGTTGGTGAAGAAATCATCCAGCATAGCCGATAATAATGGATAAAGGTTTTCCCAATAGGAAGAAACTCTCTCCCGCCAGTTATCAGCTGAGATACCGTCCTGCCAACCGTCCACTCCAGTCTCCTGCAATATTCCCCCAATAGGGTTTACTCTCTCGTTGATATCGTAAGGATTAGCTACCAAGGCATCCATAGCACTTTGGTAGGCAGATGCACTAGGACTTCCTACATGACCAATCCCTTCCGGCCCGAGGACAATGTTCCTACTCACAAAATGGCCTCCACCATCCATCTTAATGCCAGGTCCATTGATCTTATAGGTAATATTTTCAATATAGATTTCTCCACCATCCCCATCATCTGAGAAAAAGCCGGCCTTGCTTAAAGGGCCCGTAATGGTAGGAGAATGATGAATGAGGTTATGCCTGAAGGTATTCCCGAAACTCCACATGCTTCCCCCGCTATAAATGGCCCCGCCATCTCCTTCCTCAATTTGGATGTTAAAGATTTCATTCCGCTCAAAAAGATGTCCTACCCCATCATGCACTATGGGTTGACCATTAGCATGATGGATAAGGTTGTTTCTCACAATATTTCCAGCTCCATTTACTTCAAAGGCACTTCCATAATGGTCTTGAGAGTAGACCTGCGTAAAATGGCAGTTTTGCATGAAGTTACCCGCCAGCTCTACTGTATCGGAAGAAAAAGTCCCTCCAAACAGCCTACAGCCGTTCCAATTATCTATGAAATCACAGCTTAGGAAACCATTATTTCTCCCGCTCCAAATATTGGCGGCAGACATTCCAAAAGCATGCTTGATGGTAATCCCTGCAAATTGGTTATCAGCTCCTCCTGTGAGGTTGAGAACCCCAAACCCATTTCCTGACTTGCCTATATTCTGTATGGTTAGGCGCTCTACCCTGATGTTCTGTGTACCATTTAGCACCAAAAATTGAGGTCCATAACAGAGTCTTAGGTTGGAACTGGAAGTAATGGGAGTTCTTGGGTAGAGATATAAGATGCTTTCTGCATTATCGTAGTACCATTCTCCAGGCCTGTCCAACTCATATAAGATATGGGTAAAAAACCCACGTGGATAATCTGTTTCGGAAGCAAAGCCAAAAGTTACCTCAGATGCCAACCTAAACTTTTCTGCTTCATACTTACCTGATGCTAGCGTCAATCCGGTTTCTTTATATGCATCCGTAGCGAAGTAGCCCGAGATGGCTACTTTCCCATTTCTTTGGATTTCAGCTTCCCAGGCGTCCTTGTTGTAGGTAAAATCACTGCTAAGCTTAAAAGCGGCCCCGGCGGGTGATTCTATGTTTCCTTCTCCGTTTTCTATGCTGATATCAATGGTAGCAGTATCTATTCTCACATAGCCTTCATTGGGATATCTGGAAAAATGGAGGAGTTTGTCATCCATGGACAGATGAACATTAGGCTTGCTTAGGAGAATATCCAGTTTGGAATCCCAAACTTTCATGGCAAAGATTTTCCCTACCATTTCGTCTTTAATACGCCCATCAAGGTTAGTCGTGGTAGGGGCAAAGCCATTGGGGTTTAGAGGAAGTCCCCCCTCAAAAATGACCTTCTCATTTTCAAAGGCACTAATAAGAAGATCATTATCCGTCCCATCCAATGATACGGTTTGATCAAAGAAATATCTCCCCCCTCTTATCCAAATGGTTCTGATCCCTGTTTCTCGTGATTTATTGACCGCAACCTGTAAAGATGCTACAGGTTTATCACAGGTACCGGCATTCGCATCATCTCCATATGGAGCCATGTAAATAGCGTCCTGTGCATTAAGTTGACAGATATGAAAGAATAAATAGAGCAAGAAGAATGATGCTATTCTTCTTGTATATCTCATCCCAATGTAATCCAATTCTGTAGTAAGCTCTTCTACCCTCTATCTTGTTTGTGTGTATGTCTTCTATACCAAGTTATGCCGAAGGACCTAAGAGTGATTTGGGTCTTTCGGCATATTCAGATTATAGTACCAGGCATTCCCAAATTGGGATATACCACTATTTTCGGTCTTTTTTTCTCTAAGGAACATGAAATGCGAATTTACATGCCCGGAATACCTTTCGCTTCTCTTAGTAGGTCTTTATCACTTTCTCTACTTTTTTCAGTAGACCATCATGAGACTCAGCTGAAACATAGTAGAATCCACCAGGATAGGAAGAGGTATCTACTTCTATTTCCCCTTCCTTTTCTTCATAAATCCCATTAAATAATACCTTACCCAGAGAAGAGATTACCCTCACTTGCACAGTTTGGTTCAGTGAGTGTTCATAACTTATAGTCAACTTATCCCGGAAAGGATTAGGACTGGCATCCAGCAGGAGAAAGGCTTCAGGCTCCATGGTCAAACTCAGGATCTGGCTATATCGGGGTGTCCCATCCAACTCTATCTGCTTGATTCTGAAATAAAAGGTTTGTGGTTCTTCCTGTAGCAACTCTTTATCCATAAACTCATAGGTATTCTCTCTACCAGCTATGTCCTGCCCATCCACTTCCCCCACCTTGGCAAATAAGACTTCATCAAAAGAACGCTCAATCTCAAACTTACTGTCCTTACTATCTTCAGCTGTTTCCCAGGTAAGTTTCGCATCTCTCCCTTCCTGTACGACCTCAAAAGAAAGGAAATCGACAGGGTTCCCGATGGAAGGCCTGTCAGCCATTGTTTCTGGTGATAACTGAGTGTCTTCATCATTAACAAAGACTACCGTACCGGATGTCCCATCCACAAACCATTTAAGTCCCCAGAGTCTTTCCTGGTCTACTCTGTCAAAGCATACTCTCGAAACAAGTGTTTTATTAGGTGCGGCTTCTATGTCTTCTCCAAAGCCTGGGTTAGTCAGTTCCAGGTTAAAAGAAACCCTTCCCTTGATGGGTTCTGAGATAGTAGGTACCTGGTAAGATTGAGAGCCTTCCAGATAATCTGCTGCCAGTCTGGGATTAGCTAGTATTTCCGTATCATACTGAAAAACCAGATTACTGGAACCTAACTTACCTGTCCGGTCAAAAGAGAGAACCAGGTCCACACAAAAACTATTATCTGATTCCACTTCTCCATTTTGAAAGCTAAGGTTGAATTTCTCTGCCTGGCCAAACATAAGTTGACCAAATCCGATGAAACAGATAGTTAGGAAAACCCTAAGCATATTAGACATGGATTTATTGAACTTTAACATTTTTATCTAGCTAACTATATATATTTCTCTCAATTCTATAGGAGGTACCGGCTACATGAGAATATTTCATTTACCAGTACCCATTATCATTTCCTGAATGGATGAGGGTACTTATCTACTTCTTAAGGTTTATTAGTAACCTCACCATTATTTGTTCTCCAATGCATGTTTTTATCTACTGCATTTACTACCCCATCCAAGTTAAAGTCTGATCCAGTAGTACCGTACTGGTACTCCTGGCCATTCTCCTTTCTCCAGTGGAGGTTTTTATCTGCTGCATTTATGGCACCATCACCATTGGCATCTCCAGCTTTCATGACACGCTTCCCTTCTTCCAGCTTAGTAGCGAAGTCTCCTCCATAAATAGCCGTTGAAGCATCACTAAATGCTATGGTTGGCTCATCATCAAAGCTGATGGCTTCTGCTGTGTAGAGGGCCAGATGATTCATATGACGCACCGCCAGGTAAAGTGAATCTGCTGTGATATTGACGAAACGGGGTTGAGATACCCCATCCGGCATTACCACACTTCCATCACGCTGGAGAAGCATAGCCTGACTTGCTATCATACTATCTGGGTTATTTTTATCTCTCAGCTCCACCATTACCCAGTCCACTACGGCTGAGGCACCTTCTCGCTCCAATACATCAGAAACAATCTCAGCTCCTGTTCCATATGGGTCTGTGGAAGAAATATGATCTAATTTCCTCAGCCAATCATTCATGAGTCCGGTCGCAGGATCATAGGGGCCTTCCAGCAGAAGGTTCAAGCTGAACTTCACCTCTCCGAAGGCAGTACCTTCACAGGTACATCCATCTTCCTGAATGACATCATTTAAGGTGGTGATATCACCATCATCACAAGTGGTCCCCGGCTCCTGCCCTACCCCTACGGTTGGGTTTTCATCATCACAATCTATGTCTACACAGAATCCGTCCCCATCCTTATCCATTCTCTCAAGGACGGCCATTTCGTAAACATTAATTACCTGAGCAAGCTCAGGATCACTCTGAGATTGCTGTATACGCACGTATCTACCCAGCGTATCCACACTCACCTTGATCAGGTCCAGGGTATCTGTTTCTCCCAGTTGATAGATGAAGTCAGCATTTGTTAGGGAAGCTGTCAGGTCTTTTTCTGATGGGAAGGGAGTGTCTGATACCAGCACATATGCATTGCTAAGTCTTTCAGCGCAGCAGTTGGTTCTATTCCATATATCCACCTCGCCTACTATTTTCACTTCTCCCAAATCCATCTCTACCCATTCAAATGGCTCACCTTTGGTATGTGCTTGTCTGGCACCATCTGTTACAATTACCCCATCCGTCAATCTCTGTGGACCATAGTTAGCTTCATTGTCATTGTAGATAGAGCTCATGGAAGGAACTCCCTCTGCAAACTGGAGACATCCACAATCCTCTGTTACAGAGGATTG
>JBCBKZ010000486.1:0-4691 GCA_038520955.1 Bacteroidota bacterium
GAAGAAGCCTATGGAGAAGGCTTCTTCATAAGGAATGTATTTCAACTTAGAGGAACTACCTGTTTTTTCGATGATCTTTTTCGCCAGGGCCTCCATGCTGATCTCTATAGGGTTTCCTACATTGAATTCCTGTCCTATTCCCTTGCCACTAAACATCAGTTCTGTGATGGCTCTGATGGCATCATCCACGTGCATGAAGCTTCTTTGCTGCTTCCCGGTCCCAAAAATCAACACTTCCTCATTATCAAGGGCTCTTTTCACAAAGTTAGGGATGACCATTCCGTAGTTGAAAAGCTGCTTAGGCCCTACTGTATTGAAGAAGCGAGCGATGACTATTTCTGTCTGGTACTCCTTATGGTAAGCAAAAGCCAGGAACTCGTCCATGGCTTTGGTGTTAGCATAGGCCCATCTGTGGTTGCGGGTACTTCCCTCCACCCGATATGACTCCTCCGTCAGCTTTGCCTTATGGGTAGGATCCAGAAAGTCCAGGCTTTTGCCATAGATTTCTGAGGTAGACGCTATAAGCGTTCGCTTTTTATAGGCTTCTGTAAGTGCCAGAATATTATCTATTCCCCTCACATTGTCCAAAATAGTATGGACAGGGTGCTCCATGATGTACTTCACACCTACCGGTGCTGCCAGGTGATAACAGTGATCACACCACTGCATAAGGGGCTCTACCTCCTCTTTCTTGGTAACGTTACCCTTAATAAACTCAAAGTCAGGGTGTTCCATAAATGGAGTCATATGCTCCATTCTCCCTGTAGACAGGTTATCAAGAGATTTTACCTTGTGTCCTTTTTCAAGTAGAAAGGCAGTGAGGTTAGACCCGATAAATCCAGCACCTCCGGTAATGAGAATGTTCATTCAATTGGGAATTTAGGCCTAAAGAAAGAAAAAAAAAGCCCGAAGCTCAACCTGCAATTTTCAGAAAAGCAAACATTTGAAATCTGCTTAATTCTTTAACCACAAGTCCAGATTCGGGTTTGAAAACCGACTCAATATCTATTCTTCTCCTTCTCCCAGTAAAACCTTACGGCTTAGTCTGAATTTTCCGGTTTTCTTATCTACACCAATGAGTTTGATCTTGATGTCATCTCCTACTTTCAGGATTTCTTCCACATTGTTCAATCTCCTGTTGGTGATTTCAGAAATGTGAAGGAGTCCTTCTTTTCCAGGCATGAATTCTACAAAAGCTCCATAAGGCATAATGCTCTTCACTTTTGCGTCATATACTTCCCCTTCAGTAGGCATAGCAGTCAGGGCTCTAATCTGTCTGAAAGCTTTTTCTATTCCCTTCGCATCAGCAGAAGTAATAGTAGCTTTCCCTACATTGTTAGGTCCTTCCTCCAGCACAATGGTAGTCTCAGAAGTCTTCTGGATCTCCTGGATTACTTTACCACCAGGTCCTATGATACTTCCGAAGAATTCATGAGGAATTTCCATGGTGAAGAATCTAGGCGCATAAGGAGAAAGCGTTTTGCTAGGCTCAGACTTAGTCTTCAGCATCTCCTCCAGAATGTGTAGCCTTCCTACTTTTGACTGCTCAAGTGCTTTCGCTATGATTTCATATGAAAGTCCTCTTACCTTGATGTCCATCTGACAGGCAGTAAGACCTTCCTTGGTTCCTGTTACTTTGAAGTCCATGTCTCCCAGGGCATCCTCATCTCCAAGAATGTCAGAAAGAACAGCGAAGTTTCCTTCTTCATCTGTAATCAGTCCCATAGCGATACCAGAAACAGGACGCTTGATTTTTATACCTGCGTCCATCAGTCCCAAGGTACCTCCACAAACTGATGCCATAGAACTGGAACCATTAGATTCCAGGATATGAGATACTACTCTGATGGTATGCTCTGAGTCTGCAGGGATCATTCCCTTCAAGGCTCTTTCAGCCAGGTTACCGTGTCCAATCTCTCTTCTACCAGGACCTCTGTTAGGTCTTACTTCACCGGTAGAAAATCCAGGGAAGTTGTAATGCAGAATAAATTTCTTGGAACCTGAGTAAGTAGCTGTATCTATGGTTTGCTGGTCCAGCTTGGTACCCAGAGTTACCGTACAAAGAGACTGTGTTTCTCCTCTGGTAAATACTGCGGAACCGTGAGTTCTTGGCAAGTAGGAAACTTCACAGGAAATAGGTCTAACCTCATCCAGTGATCTTCCGTCTAGTCTCAAACGCTCATCCAGTACAATTCTTCTTACTACATTCTTCTGAATGCTTTTGAAGTATTCTGCGAATCTGGCACCAAAGTACTCATCTTCCTCCGCATACTTCTCTGACAGCTTTTCCTTAGCTTCTTCCTTTATTTCCCTCAGCGTCTTGCTTCTCACCTGCTTTTCAGAAGCGGAGCGAGTTAATTCTCCCACTCTGTCAGCAATCATTCCCTTCATTTCATCATACATATCCTGGTTTACCTCCAGGAACTCATATTCTCTCGTTTCTTTTCCTGCAGCCTCTCTCAGCTCTAGCTGTAGATTATTCATGATCTTTATATGATCATGCGCAAATTTGAGGGCTTCCAGCATCACATCTTCTCCTACTTCCTTCATTTCTCCCTCTACCATGTTGATAGAATCATTGGTAGCAGCTACCAACAGATCCAAATCACACTCTTCCATATCATGGAAAGAAGGGTTAATCACAAATTCTCCATTCTTCCTGGCCACTCTAGCTTCCGTTACCGGATCTGGAAATGGAATGTCTGAAACACTTAGTGCGGCTGAAGCTGCCAAACAGGCGAGTGCATCAGGCTGCTCTGAGCTATCAGTAGAAACCATCTGTACCATCACCTGAGTATCTGCGTGATAGTTACTAGGGAAAAGGGGTCTGATGGCTCTGTCTATCAGTCTTGAGGTGAGTACTTCTCCCTCAGTCATCTTACCTTCTCTCTTGAAGAATCCACCAGGAAACTTACCAGCGGCGGCAAATTTTTCCAGATAGTCTACGGAAAGGGGTAGGAAATCTGTTTCCAGATTGATTTCTTTTCTGGCTACCACTGTGGCCAATAACATGGTTTCACCACATTTTACCACTACGGCGCCGTCGGCTTGTTTGGCAAGTAGTCCTGTTTCAAGGGTAATCTCTCTCCCATCAGGCAGAGTGGCAGATTTACGTACTACGTTCATTTTTGGAATCTTCGTCTAAGATATGTTTCGTCGTCTAGGGTTTGTTTCGTCTTTCAGCTTCTGGCTGGGTCCGTTGAGTGCCAGCGTGAGGGGAGAAAAAAAGATTTGGGAATTACTTCCTAATTCCCAAATCTTTGAGGACAGCTCTGTATCTCTCGATGTCGTTTCTTTTCAAATAATCCAGCATTCTTCTTCTTCTACCAACCATTCTCTGAAGCCCCATCTGAGTGGACTTGTCTTTACGGTTCTTTTTCAAGTGCTCCGTAAGGTGATTGATACGAAATGTCAATAAAGCAATCTGAGATTCAGGAGAACCGGTATCTTTTTCACTCTTCTGGTGACCGTGTTTTTTAAAAATCTCCTCTTTTAACTCCTTGTATAAATACATGAATTTCAGCTATTTTCTTGTTTTCTTATAATGACCTGCAAATATAGATAAATCTCACCCTTTCGCAAAAAAGATATTTATTAAAGGAGAATTAATTTAGAGATTCTCTTTTCACTGATCATCAAGGTATTGGTTTCCCTTATGAATAGCCAAAACCTGGCATTAGGTAGCGCTGAAATCTTATGGGAAAGAAGGCTTAATTGTACATAGCTATCTGACGAAATGTTTTTAAGGAACCATTAGGTTCTCTTCTCCATATTCGGATGTTTTTCCCGGTGCTGACGCCTGATGCTGTTTCATTCCGCCAGCAGGCAATATGACTAGCAAACTCAATGACATAGCCGTTATTAAGATCCTCAATTTTATGAGCCCTGATTTCCAGGTTTTCAAACACAGGCAAGTCATTTACATGCTGTTCAAAGAATGCATTTAGCTGCTTCCTTTTATGATGGATAGGGTTGAAGCTATAAATGAACATCCCATCATCAGCATAAAATTGAGACCATACTTCCGCATTTCCCTGAGTAATCACTTTCTCAGCCAGTCCATGTAAAGCGGCTATCTCAAAACTAACAGCATCCTCAATAGGGACATGAGCTTCCAGAGCCAGATGGGTGGCATTTGGGAGGTCGAATCTTAGTTCATGCGCAAAGTCAAGGAAGTGATTGTAATTCCAGGCTTCTGTTTCTAGCGTCAGTCGACCTTCATCCGCATACGTCCATATCCGCACACTCTTCCCACTCAATGTGTAGGCTTGCGTCTTTGTATTGATACTTAGCTGAAAGGTGCTTAACTCAAAGACCTTTTCTCCCAGATCCAGCAACTCGTAGATATCGCTCTCATAGGTGTCTATATCAAATCTACCAAAGTAGGCCTGATAATAGCTGAGTACATTTTCCTGACCAATTAGCGTTTGCTGAAACTCCGGCATCAAATAGACTTCCTCGGTCTGGAACTCCTTCAATACATCCGGCCTTTCAGTTAGCATGCTTGTCTGGTAAACCTCATGATAATGGCTGATGAATTCCGTTACCCAGGGATCTACCTGAGAGGACGCTGTTTGAGCCTGAAGAGACGCGGGTTGGCGACCGATTCGAGGGGCTTCGACCCCAGGAGGGATACGAGCGGCTTGTGGTCAGTCGCGACGATAAGGCGTTCGCAGCCCTGGGTGAAATAG
>JBCBKZ010000487.1:0-4681 GCA_038520955.1 Bacteroidota bacterium
CTGTGCATGAGGTGAGGGTCATCAAAGCAGAAAACATCCGAAAACAAGGTTTTAATAACCTAGCTGAGGTTCTCACAAATGAGTTAAATCTGAGGGTGAGCAATGACTTAGTACTTGGAAATGGTCTCCAAATCCAGGGCATAGGCGGACAAAACATTCAGATTCTCATAGATGGAATACCCATAATAGGACGTGTGGGAGGTAATATAGATCTCTCACAGGTCCTTATGGCCAATGTGGAAAGAATAGAAATCATTGAAGGAGCTATGTCTGCCCAGTACGGTAGCAATGCCTCGGGAGGAGTAATCAATATCATCACCAAGAAGAACCAATATGAGAAGCTCAAGATCCAGTCTGACAACCAATATGAGACCTTGGGTATTTGGAATAATTCTCTTACCCTTTCTACAAAACTCGACAAGTTCTTTGTGAGTGTTACGGGTAGCAGGTATGATAGCCAGTTTGCCCCTGATGACAGCTTAAGAATTTATGAAACTCAGGTCCTGAGTGATGGAAGCGCTATCAGAACCAAGAAAAATCCCTGGAACCCTAAGGAACAGTATGGAATAGAAGGAAAGGTTCGATATAACCTCACGGACTCGCTGACCATAGGCTACGGCTATCGCTATTTTGATGAGGAGCTTAGGCTGTTAGGAGAAACACAAAGACCCCTCTTCCTCCCCTACCAGATAGACGAAATCTTTAATACTATAAGAAGTGATCATAGTTTCACGCTGGAAGGATACTTAGGTAAAAACTGGTATATCAACTCTACCACAGGCTATAATGATTTTGAAAGATCCAGCTTCTCACAGAGACTGGATATAGAGATTGATAGTACCTATGTCGTTCCTGCAGGTAATGACACTTCCACCTTCACAGCTTTACTACAAAGAAGTATCCTGAGTACGGCCTTCAAAGGTAAATGGAATGGGCAGATCGGACTGGAGTATTTTGGCGAAACTGGAGCAGGAGGAAGAATTATAGATACCACCTCCAACCCTATCAATGAAACGGAACTGGAAAATCATGCAGTTTGGGGAAGCCTGAACTTCTCTCCTACAGAGGAAATCAACCTCATGGCTAGCCTGAGGTATGGACATAACACCAAATTTGATCATCCCCTTATCCCTTCTTTCCACTTCTTGTGGAAGGCAAGTAGCAATACAAGGGTGAGAGCCAGTTATGCGCAGGGGTTCAGAGCGCCTACCATTAAGGAACTTCACTTCAATTTCATTGACATTAACCATTATATTATTGGGAACCAGAACCTGGAAGCTGAGTATTCTGAGAATATTACTGCCTCCCTGGAGCATACCCAACCCCTTCAGGGCAATAGCTCTTTAACGGTCAAAACGCGCCTCTTCTACAATGATATTCAAAACAGAATTGTACTAGCCGCTTTTGAACCCGCTAGGTTCAACTATCAGAATATTGAGACCTTTGAAACTCATGGGGTCAACATCCAACTGACGTACAAGCTGGCAGATAGATTTACCCTGAAAACAGGCTTTGCCCATACAAGGCTCTTTAATGGCTTGTCCAGAGACTTTGACACAGATAGATTCGTGGGTTTATCTGAGATGCAGAATGAACTTCAATTCAATATCCCTACCATTGACACTCGCCTGATTGTGACACATAGATTTATTGGGAAGCAGATTCAATGGTATCTAAACGATGCTAATGAAGCACAGGAGGGATTTGTGGGAGACTACCATTTGGTCAATGCCACCCTCAGCAAGAACTTCTGGAAGGACAGAATACTCCTGGTTGCCGGAGCTAAAAATCTCCTGGATACTACAGATGTTCAATTTGTGGGAACTGGAGGCGTCCACAGTACGGTGGGTGATAGCCAATTGATCAATGTAGGAAGGTCCTTCTTTGTGAGGCTTGGATTAAACCTATCTGCTATCTAGCTACCTAACTTTTAGGAGTTTTTACGAGCAGCAAATTTTTCCTTAATATACTTAGGTACAGACATTTAGGTATACCATTACCCAACATTAGGTAATTTTCATATATATAAAATAATTTCTATCCGTTCCTTTGGTGGAGAGCATAGGGGAAGATACATTTAGGCATTATTTATAATCAGTCTAAATAAGTACAGTAATGAGAAACCTACTATCACCCCTACTTGTACTAGCCTTTATGAGCATCGGCAGTCTCTTTGCTCAGCAGGCTACCATACAAGGAACAATATCTGACCAGGAGGGTAACAAAATTAGCTATGCTAATGTCAGTCTTTCTGGGACCGCTAAAGGAAGTACCGCTGACAAAGACGGCTTCTATGAAATCAATCGTATTAACCCTGGAACATATACCGTGATGGTTACCTTCATCGGATACGGAGATGAGGAGGCAAGTGTAACCGTAACGGAAAACCAAACTGTTACTGTTAACTTCATCATGAGAGCACAAGACTTCTCTCTTCAAACGGTAGAGATTACCGGCCGTGAAGCTACCAGCTATGACAATGAAATTTCTTTCATAGGAACTAAAACAGCCACAGCCCTGAAAGACGTCCCCCAGGCTATCAGCTATGTCACCAAAGAGGTAATGGCTGACAGACAGGCATACAGAGTTAATGATGTGGTCAAAAACATCAGCGGCATTAACCAATTCTCTTTCTATAATGACTACACCATTAGAGGATTCAGATCACAGCAGGAATTGATCAATGGACTGAGAGTAATCGGATTATTTGGTCCTCAGATCATTACCGCTAACCTGGAAAGAATAGAAGTCATTAAGGGTCCTGCTTCTGCCGTTTTCGGGAACTCATCTCCTGGTGGAACTATGAACAGGGTAACTAAGAAGCCACTTTTTGAAGAAAGGAAAGCGATAACATTCACTACGGGTAGCTTTAACACCCTACGATCTACCCTGGACTTTACAGGTCCTCTGAACGAGTCTAAAACGCTTTTGTATCGCCTGAATCTTGGCTATGATAATTCTGATGATTTCAGAGACCTTCAGGAGTTTAAGTCCTTTATGGTCGCGCCTTCTATTTCTTTCCTACCTACGGAAAAAACCCGCATCAACTTTGACCTGGTACTGACCAATTTTGACGGAAAGCTGGATAGAGGGCAACCCATCTTTGGCGCATCAGCAGGAACGGATCTGAACTCTACCCCTATCTCCTTTGCCATAGGTGCCGCTAACGACTACCACAAAACCAATGTGGCCTTTAGTACCCTATCTCTGAATCACAGGTTCTCTGAAAACTTCTCCTTCAATGCTTCCTATATGCGCTACACCTATCAGGAAGACTTATTTGAGCACCGTACCTCTAACAGATTCGCGGTAGATGCTGATGGGGAACAGATTCCTACCCTCATGGGAATGCGTATTTCTGCCAGAGAACAAAAGCAGGTTACGGATAACGTAACGGCCTACTTTGTGTGGAATACGAATACAGGAGCTATCAACCATAAGATCCTCTTTGGATATGATTTTGTGCAAAATATCAGACCCATAGGAGGAGCGGGAATCTTCACCAGTAGTGGGGCTATTTACAGAACAGTAGATGGTGGATTAGCTACTTATGATCCTTCTACTCCAGAGAGGTACATCTTTGAGAATGGTAATCCTAAGCCTAATATCCCCCACTTCAACCTGGAAGACCCCACCTACTTATTGGGATATCCAAGTGATTATATTCTGGGAAGAAATGAATTTGCCGCTACCCGCTTTTACTCACAAGGGATTTATATACAGGACCAGATCAAGATTGGTAGATTCCAGGCATTATTAGGCTTGAGACAGGAGTTCTACACAGATGTTCAAAACTATAATCAACCAGGGGAAGAAACTACTCAACAGGAAAAGTTCCTTCCCAGAATAGGTCTTATCTACGGCATCACAGATAACATTAATCTGTACGCTACTTATACTGAAAGCTTCCAGCCACAGAATCCAGCTCAACTGGTAGAAGCAGTGGGAGGTCCCTTTGATCCACTTACGGGAACTATGTATGAGGTAGGTGCCAAAGGAACTTTCTTCGGGGACAGACTAGCCATTAATCTGGCAGTATATGCTATAGAGAATAACAACATTCTGATCAATGATCCTAATACAGGGCTCCTTACTCAGCGTGGGGGAGAAACCTCAGATGGATTCGAAATAGACGTGAATGGAAAAATAGGAAACAACCTTAGCATCACAGCAAACTATGCCTTTAATGATGCAGTTATTGCGGAGAGTGATGATGAGGAAGAGATTGGCAGAACCAAGGAGAATGCACCTCGTCATTCAGGAGGTCTATTTGCCAATTACGCGGTAACTAACGGACTGCTGGAAGGCTTGAACTTTAACGTAGGAACCAACTTCGTTACAGAAAGAAATACCTTTGAGCAGGCGGTAGTTCTCCCTTCCTACAATGTATGGGACATGGGAGCATCCTATAAAGTCAACAAGGTTAAGTTAGCCTTGACTGTGAATAATGTATTCAACAAAACACATTGGGTTGGCGGGTATAGTTTTGTAAGGCTATTCCCTGGAGCACCCAGGAATTATCTACTGAGTATTTCCTATACTTTCTAACAATAGCTTCATTTCATGAAGATAAATAAGAAGGCATTCTTTGCCGTGCATAGTTGGATAGGAAATACTCAGTAGATAATTCCTGGGTGCTCCAGGGAATAGCCTTACAAAACTATACCCGCCAACCCAATGT
>JBCBKZ010000488.1:0-4674 GCA_038520955.1 Bacteroidota bacterium
TAGCTGGAAAGCTGGGCGCTACGTTTTCTGATAAACAAATTTCTGCTGAGATAGATGAGGCACTTATGAAGATCAAATCTATTCTTCAGAATGATACTCAGGATCAGGTCAGTCAATTAGAAGAAAAAGTGCAAATATATTCTACAGAAATTTGTTTATCAGAAAACGTAGCGCCCAGCTTTCCAGCTAGCAATAATGCTCTGGCCTGTTCTGCGGTAAACTGTACAGGGGGCAGCCGATAATGCTCTGCCAAAAAGTATCCCACACCTGCCTCAGCACCTATGGGTACACCCGCTTCCTCTAATGATCGTATATCCCTGTACACCGTACGCAGGCTAATCTCAAACCTATCAGCTATCTCCTGTGCCTTAACAACTTTCTTGGACTGAAGTTGTATCAATATAGCGCTAAGTCTATCAATACGATTCATGATTGCTAATCTAATTAGCTATACGCTAAGAGCAAGCCTTAGATGCTAAAATTGTTAATTTCTTACAAAAAAAGAGTAACAAGCCTTCTTTTATATCTCTACCTTTAACTTATGAGTAAGAAGTTTGCCAGCCTGGTTCAGATAGGAGATGTCCTGATCAGTACAGAAATTTTTGAGGAAGCCTTCGTCTGTGACCTTATCAAATGCAAAGGGGCATGCTGTGTAGAAGGAGATTTAGGTGCTCCACTTGAGAAAAAAGAATTGGCTATTCTGGTAGAAGAGTATGAGAATATAAAGCCATACCTAAATGAGAAGGGCAAGGCTGCCATAGAAGAGCAGGGAAGATATGTTTATGATTTTGCAGGAGAATATTCAACTCCTTTGGTGGAGGGAAAGGAATGTGCGTATACCATTTTCAGTGAGAATGGGACTGCCTATTGCGGAATTGAGAAAGCCTTCAGGGAAGGAAAAACACACTTTAAAAAACCTGTTTCCTGCCACCTATACCCCATACGGGTTACCCAAACCAAGAACTATGAGGCCCTTAACTATGACAGATGGGACATCTGTAAACCTGCCTGCAGCAATGGGGCCAGCCTAAACGTAAAAATCTATGAGTTCTTAAAAGAGCCTCTTATCAGAAAGTATGGAGAAGAGTTCTATGAAGAATTGTGCGGTCTTGCTGAGGCCTATTTAGCGCAAAAAGACGTATAGTTAGGGTCGTTAGCCTCCCGTTACCTAGATGGGCATGTCGTGAATGTCTCGTGAGTCAACCAAGGTCTAGCAAGATTTCTTTCCTCTTTCTGCATCCCCTAAGTTTCGCGAGATACCGTTTGACCCTAATACAATCCCCAAAAGCCCAACGGTATGACATACTATTTTTTAAAGATGGAAAATCTTCCACGCCTCTACGCTTTAATCCAGAAATTTTATGAAACCACCATTTTAATGGTGGGTAGATGAAGGATTAGTTAACACTAATAGACCTACTCATTAGCCTTCCTGTCCGCTGATCTAACAATTGGAAGTGGTAAACCCCTTGAGATAAGTCGGCAGGTAGCTTTTCAACTTGAATCCCGCTATCAAGACTTTTGAAGGTTTTCATTCTCTGTTTTCCTTCCATGTCTATCAAACGTAGCTCATACTCTCCTCCCTCAGGTAGATGGTATTGGAAAGTAGGCTGTTGATGATTAATAGGATTCGGAAAGACGCTAGCCATTTGAGTAATGACCTCCTTAGACCACGAAATAGCCTCAATGGAAAGTTGATCATTCACATCTGCATCTGCGATGTATTCAAACATCAACTGTCCGAGATGGTTATCTGTAATAGGTAGATGTATGGTCAGTATTCCTTTGTGTGAAGAATACAAAGCACTTACCAGCTTCCAGGCATCCGATTTCTCACTACCTACATAGATATTGAGTCTGGAGTGGTACTGGCTCAATTTGATGTTGAGGTCTATGCTAACCGATATGGTTTGAGATTCAGAAGAGGGAAGTATATTTCCGGTGGTAAGAACAGCTCTTTCACTGAAAGACGAATAAGTGTTCTTCAGAAATATATATTGATCCTGGCTCCATTTGGCGTCAGGAGATGTAGAGGCTTGCCACCATTCTTTTCCCTGCAACACATCTGATAAATCTATAGACTTCATGGAAGCCTGATCAGATAGGTTCTGAGCGTAGAACGTGTGGATACCAAGCCAAAGGATCAGTAATAGTATACGAGCTTTGACAGTCATCACAACAAGACCGGCGGTTTAATAAGCTAATTCATTCCCAAAATACGGATTATTAGAGAAATTGCAATAGACATATATAACTAAAAATGTTTTTTCCAATTCTTTGTATAAATCGTATATCAAATTACTAAAAGCATTGGCATTTAGCTAAATCTGATAACCTTCTTATAACCTTTTCTTTTTTCAAACAATTCCCTTAAGACCAGGTAATGAATTAATATCTTCGACACATGAATAGTAGTCAGCCTTACTTTGAGTCCTTACTCGGATTACTGAACATAGAGAAGCAGGAGGATTTAGCGCAGTACAAGAAAAATGTATTAGACAGGACCTTAAAGGAACGGATAGACAAAGGCTATACCTGGTATCCCTTGGATGTAAAGAGAATCAGTGTAGGTACTGGAGAACGAGTCATTCTGGAATTGAAAAGGAATCCAGCTAAGAAAGGACAAGCCATCCATAGTGGTGATTCAGTAACTGTTTTTGGCATGCTTTCAGACCATGAGGTAGGCAAAACCTCAGGCGTAGTCTCCGCCATCAACCAAAATTTCATCAAGGTAGCTCTGAGCATAGAGTATATCCCAGATTGGCTCAACAAGGCTCAGTTAGGCGTTAACCTGGAATTTGATGATAAGACCTACCAGGAAATGGAGAAAGCCATTCGCAAGGTCATGAACCCAGATTCCAACAAACGACTGGCAGAGTTGAGAGAAGTTCTCCTGGGTAATAAGAAACCCTCTTTCCATAAATGGAATGTCACCTATAAGAATGACATCCTGAACCCCTCTCAAAATGCTGCCGTCCAAAAAATCCTAGAAAGCGAAGATGTAGGCATCATCCACGGACCTCCAGGAACAGGAAAGACAACAACTTTAATTCAAGCTATTTCAGAGACTCTTCATCGTGAGCACCAAGTTCTGGTTTGTGCACCTTCTAATACAGCTGTAGACTTGCTCACCTTAAGATGTCATCAGGAAGGGATTAACGTTATCCGACTAGGGAATCCCGCCAGAATAGATGAGGACTTGCATAAACTCACGCTAGACGGTGCCATCACCCAGCATGACGACTATAAAGCGCTCAGAAAGCTGAGAAAAGATGGAGAATCCATTAGAAGGCAAGCACTCAAATTCAAAAGAAATTTCGGGGAAGAACAGAGGCGTAAACGTAACTCCCTCCTTAAAGAAGCCCGAGACCTCAGAGACCTCGCCCACCAATTAGAAGACTACATCATCCATCAGGTACTAAACCGAGCACAAGTGATTTGCTCTACGCTTACGGGAGCTGCCAATAAAATCATAGGTGGGAAGAAGTTTCATACGGTTTTCATAGATGAGGCTGGACAGGCACTAGAACCTTCCTGCTGGATTCCCATTACCAAAGCTGGTAGAGTCATTCTGGCTGGAGACCATTTTCAGCTACCGCCTACCGTAAAGTCCATGAAAGCAGATAAGGGAGGTCTAAGCGTTACCCTCTTTGAGAAACTCATTTCCCGACAAAATGCACATATCTCCGTATTACTGGAATACCAATACCGCATGCATGAGCAAATCATGGAATTTTCTGGTCGACAGTTTTATGAAGGTAGGCTTAAAGCTGATCCTTCCGTCAAATACAGAAAACTTGGCAGAGACTTCCCCGCAGTAGAATTCGTAGATACAGCCGGTTGTGGGTTCATGGAGAAAACTAATCCTGAAACCAAGAGCACCTCGAATAAAGAAGAGGCCCAGTTGGTCCTAAGGCATTTGGCCACCCTCATCAGTAGACTTGAAAGTAAGGAGCCGGAAATATTTGATCAGCCCCTCTCCATAGGCATCATCGCACCTTACCGTCAGCAGGTCAAAGTGCTGGAAAATCAACTAGCTGAAAGTCCTATGCTTTCCCAGTATAAGGACATCATCTCTATTAATTCTGTTGACGGGTTTCAGGGACAGGAAAGAGACATCATGTACATCAGTCTCGTCCGCGCCAATACCAAGGGAGAAATCGGTTTCCTGAAAGATATTCGGAGAATAAACGTAGCACTCACCCGCGCCAGAAAGTTTCTAGCCGTCATAGGAGACAGTGGCACCATAGGCCAGCATCCCTTTTACCAACAAATGTTGGATTACATGGAAGAGATAGGGGCCTACCGAAGTGCCTGGGATTATGTGGAAAGTTAGTCCACATTGCAGAAAGAAGCCGCAAAATCTGCAGGTAAATCTTTCTTTAAAATTTTTTTATATGCCTTCCTCGTAGATTTAATTGCACGTTGCAACTCTTCTTCGCCCTTTTCTTCATCCAATCCCAGATAAGGGGAGTGATGGATGAGTCTTCCAAAAGCCTTTTCACAATCTGAAGCATACTTCCTGGTATCCATGATGTGGGTATGCCATACCTCATCTACCTCCTCCGAAGGTACAACCAGAATCTTCCCCTTACGGAAGTAACTCACACAGAGAAAATCTTGATACTCAGAAATAGCTTTTTCCGCTCTTTCCGAAGACCATCCTAATTTCTT
>JBCBKZ010000489.1:0-4667 GCA_038520955.1 Bacteroidota bacterium
CTACTTCCACCAGAAAGTTGAATGAGATACGGTCTATTTCTTTAAGCTGGTTTACTGGAGATTTTGATGGTAGACATTACTATTACCATGCAGGAGGGGATGATGGTTATAGTACATTCTTCATTGTTCTTCCGGAGGAAAAGTCAGCAGTAGCCATCATGGGGAATAATGACAACTTCAACACTTTCCAGGCAGTTCTCTACCTCGTGGATATTTTCATTCTCCACAAGCCTGCCAAATGGACAAAGGGAATAGCCTTTGACCTAAAGAACATTGTACTGACTGAAGGGGTGGATAGTATGAAATCTTTCTATATTCATGCGAAGAATAATCTGGCTGATGCCTATGATTTTAAATATAATGGTCTGGATGAAGTGGGATATGGCCTCCTGGATAGAGGCTATCATGAACAAGCCTTGGAAGTATTTCTCTTTCAGGTAGAAATGGAACCAGAACATTCAGGTTGGCCAGACAGTGTGGGAGATGCCTATATTGCCATGGAAAATGAAGAAAAAGCCATAGAATGGTATGAGAAAGCCCTGGCAATGAATCCTAAGCAAGGCTTTACCAAACGTAAGCTGAAGGAAATTAGGAAAAAATAGATGTATAGTTGATACAATCGACCCTTATCAAAAACTATGAGCCCAGCACGTTAGTGCTGGGCTTTGTTTTTTCTATATACTTCTGAGAAAGTACACCTCTTTTAAATCTTATCCGTATATTCTAGTGGTTTGAGAAAAACAAGAATAGAATTTATGCTGAACCTAAGAGAGAAAATCCTTTCAGAGCTTAAGACCGTAGACAACCCTCGTCTTCTAGGGCAAATATTTGATTTTCTCCAAATTCTAAAGCAAAATGGTTCTAACTCACCATCAGGAAGTAACCGTGAAAGTGTGATTGCGCTCGCTGGTTCCATACCTAAGCAGGATGGATTAGAGATGCAACAGATTATCGATCAGGAATTTAATAAGATTGAAGGTGAATGGTAGATTTGGCCCTCGATACGAATATTGTTATTGCTATTCTGAATAATGAAATCCGTATTGAACAGGAATTCCCAGAGGTTCAGAATTATTTTCTACCCATTACTGTCTGTGGAGAGCTATTGTTTGGAGCTAGAAACTCTGCGAGGAAAAAAGAGAATGAAGAAGGGTGCTGGAATTTCATTCGGCAGACTAACATTTTAAATAATAACCTTCTTGTTGCCGAAGAATATGCCTTTATCAGAAAAGAATTGAAAGATTTAGGTAGACCCATCCCAGAGAATGATATTTGGATAGCAGCAGCCTGCAGAGCAAATCAAATCCCCCTTTGTAGTCGAGATAAACACTTTCAGTTTATTGAAAATTTGACTATCAAACTTGTGTAGGCTTTACTTCCCAATCAACTAAGTTTGATTATCTGTTGTGCCTGAGGTCGAATGTCTCGACCGAAAATAGCCGTAAGACGGTCTAGCAACGTAGTGCATACCAGCTACTTTTCTGGTGAGGGGTGATTACACACAGATTCGCAGAGGAAAGCGTATTAGGTAATCGCGGTCGAGACATTCGACCGCTATCGAGTAGGTTTTTCCATACTAAGCTTTCTTTTTAGCCCCTTTCTTCACTTCAAACTCCAGTTCCTTCTTTAAAAACTTTCCGGTGTGAGAAGTTGGGTGAGCAGCTATTTCTTCTGGTGTTCCCTGCGCTACTATGGTTCCTCCTTTGTTACCGCCCTCAGGTCCCAGATCTATGATGTGGTCCGCAAATTTGATCACATCCATATTGTGCTCGATTACCAGGACAGTGTTTCCTCTTTCTACTAGTTGATTAAGTACCCCTAGTAGCATTTCTATGTCCTGGAAATGCAGACCCGTAGTGGGTTCATCCAGGATGTAGATGGTATTCCCTGTATCTTTCTTGGAGAGTTCACTGGAAATCTTAATGCGCTGCGCCTCTCCACCAGATAGGGTAGTGGCAGGTTGCCCTAGCGTGATATAGCCCAGTCCCACATCATTCAGGGTTTTGAGCTTGCGCTTGATGCGTGGCATGGCGTCAAAGAACTCAAGTGCTTCCTTGACAGACATGTTGAGCACATCTGAGATGGACTTACCCTTATAACGAATTTCCAGGGTTTCTCTGTTGTAACGCCTTCCCTGACAGGTAGGACAGGTAACGTATACGTCCGGCAGGAAGTTCATCTCTATGGTTTGAACCCCAGCACCCTGACAGGTTTCACATCTTCCCCCTTTTACATTGAAGGAGAATCTTCCAAGCTTATAGCCCCTGATTTTGGACTCAGGTAGTTGAGCAAATAATTCTCGTATGTAGGTGAACAGACCCGTATAAGTAGCTGGATTGGACCTTGGGGTTCTCCCTATGGGAGACTGATCTATACGGACTACCTTATCTACATTCTCCAGTCCTTCTATCTTATCGTAGGCCATGGGCTTTTTCTTGCCCTTATAGACATACTGGTTGAGAATAGGGTAGAGGGTTTCATTGATAAGGGTAGACTTACCACTACCAGACACGCCTGTGACACAGACGAAGATCCCCAATGGCAGATCCAGGGTTACCTTTTTGAGGTTATTTCCACTCGCCCCGATGAGTTTCAGGGACAGCTTATCACTTTTTCTTCTTTCTTCAGGAATGTTGATAGCTGCTCTTCCCGCCAGGTAATCTGCTGTAGGTACCTTGGCCTTCATTATGGCTTTAGGAGGACCTGAAGCTACGATCTCCCCACCAAACTTTCCTGCACCCGGCCCGAAGTCTATGATGTAGTCAGAGGCCAGCATGGTATCCTTGTCGTGCTCTACCACTATGACGGAGTTCCCCAGGTCACGCAAATCTTTTAGAGATGCTATCAGCTTATCATTATCACGCTGGTGCAGCCCAATGCTAGGCTCATCCAGTATATAGAGTACGTTGACCAGTTGGGAACCTATCTGCGTAGCCAGTCTGATACGCTGGGCTTCTCCACCTGAAAGGGATTTGGCAGGACGATTCAGGTTGAGGTAATCCAGGCCTACTTGTTTCAGGAAACCTATGCGCTTCCTTAACTCTTTGATAACCTCTGCGCCTATCAGTTTTTGCCTTTCTGTCAACTTGGGGTCTATCTCATGGATCCAGGCGTACAAGGCATCTATATCCAGATTAGCCACCTCGGATATATTCAGGCCTGCGATCAGGAAGTACCTACTTTCTTTCTTTAGTCTGCTTCCCCCACAGTCCGGGCACACACTCACTTTCATGAATTTCTCAGCCCAGGTCTTAATCTTTTCTGAAGAGGAATGGTGGTATTGATCGGCTACAAATTTCTTGATCCCCTCATATTTAATTCTCACAGACTTGGCTTCTCCTTCTTTTTTCCCTTCCAGAATCAGCTTGACTGCTACCTCAGGAATATCCTTGAAGGGAGTAGCTAGTGAGAATCCCAGCTTATCCGCTATTTTTCTTAACTGCCGGAATGCCCATATGTCTCTGAATTCTCCCAGAGGTGCTATCGCGCCTTTATTGATAGATAATGATGGATCAGGGATCAGCGCTTCCTCATCCACCTCAAAGATGCTCCCCAAGCCATTACAGGTAGGACAGGCTCCGTAAGGAGAATTGAAAGAAAAGCTATTAGGAGAGGGAACATCATAACTTAAGCCTGATTCAGGATCCATCAGGTTTTGGCTATACCAGTGGGGCGTTTCGTCTGCCATGTCCAAGAGGAGGACGGTACCATCTCCAGTCTTCATCCCTTGTTGGATGCTGGAAAGTAAGCGCTGATTGGCTTTCTCGTTATCTGAATCTGGTATTTTGATGCGGTCTATGACCAGCTCTATGTCGTGGATCTTATATCTGTCCACCTTCATGTCCTTCTCCAGCTCCAGCAGTTCTCCATCCACGCGGACCTTGGTGTAGCCCTGCTTACGTAAATTCTCAAATAATTCTCTGTAATGTCCCTTTCTGGATCTCACCAAAGGAGCCAGAATGACCATTTTGTGGGAAGGGAAGCTGGACTTAATGGAATCCACGATTTGCTCATCCGTCATCCTCACCATCTTCTTCCCGGTCTTCCAGCTGACGGCTTCTCCTGCACGGGCATATAGGAGCCTGAGAAGGTCATAGATTTCTGTTACCGTACCTACGGTAGATCTGGGATTTCGGGAAGTGGTCTTTTGTTCTATGGCTATGACGGGAGAAAGACCTTCCACCTTGTCTACATCCGGGCTTTTGAGGTTACCCAGAAACTGACGTGCATAAGCAGAAAAACTTTCCAGGTAGCGCCTTTGTCCCTCAGCATACAATGTGTCAAAGGCTAAAGAGCTTTTACCGGAGCCACTGACTCCGGTAATCACTACCAGTTTATTTCTCGGGATCTTAAGATCGAGGTTTTTAAGGTTGTGCTCACGAGCACCGTATATGTGGATTAATTCTTCCCCGTTATCAGTCATTCGATATGGACCCTACTTTTGCGAGAGCCAACTTCACATTCGATTGGGATGACATGTCACTCGGCTCTTCCGTTACCTGATTACTTAACATTTCTGACTCCTCAGAGGTTTCAGAAACCGGAAGATGAATTTTATATATTTTGCCGGGTTTTGCAATGAAATGATCTGATATTAACCAGGGATTGTGAACTTTCAGGGTTTTTAGGTTAGTACCTAATGCCATCGCAAAGGCTTCCAGGTTTTC
>JBCBKZ010000048.1:0-14722 GCA_038520955.1 Bacteroidota bacterium
CGCTAACTTTGGAACCCCATATTAATAGCCGAATAGAAAAAATAAGTTTTTCCGAATTTCAAACAATCTGTCTTTTTACAAAAGCCCTCTAAGGGTTACCTCCCCATTTTTACGCTTTCTGCCAGACGTATATTTATCAAATGATAAAATACGTTTTAGGGATATTTTTTATTTTATTCATACTCTTCAAATCGGGCTATACACAGCCTATAGCCGACTTTCAGTCGGATACAGTGAGAGGATGTGCCCCTATCATCGTAAACTTCTTTGACCAATCTACTAATGCTACTTCCTGGTCCTGGGACCTGGGAAACGTTACCTCCAGCCTGAAGAACCCTAGTACCGCCTATTCCCAGCCAGGTTTGTATACTATTAGCCTAATTGTTACAGATGGTCAGGGCAGAAAAGACACACTGACCAGACAAAATTATATTGAAATTTTACCTGCACCGGAAGTGTCATTCACCTTTGACAGAACAGAGGATTGTCAAACTACCACCTATTCTTTTTCAAATACATCAGTAACGTCAACGCCCATCTCCTCTTATTCATGGGATTTTGGGGATGGTTCCATCAGTAATGAGAATAACCCTGTAAACACCTTTGCAGGCAACGGGTCATTTCCTGTTACCCTCATCATAGAAACGGAAGCTGGATGTAACGGATTTACCTCAGACACCCTACATATTCAGTCGGAAAGTATTGATGCAGCCTTCTCCGCTGACACCCTGGTTTCTTGCGGCCCGCCCTTTACAGTTCAGTTTAGTGGAAACGCTCCTGCTGGCAGCACAGAAATATGGGATTTTGGAGATGGCTCTAGTACTTCTACCACCAATCCTGTCCATACTTTTACCTCCATCGGGAGTTATTCTATTACGCACATCATCACTGACCCTTCTGGATGTGCAGATACAGTGGTAGAGGAATCTTATGTAAATATTGGATCAAACACCCTGCAGATAGAGGTAGACAAAGAGGTTTCCTGTCTGGGAGAGGTGCTCACATTAAGAGCATTTTCACCCATAGGAAGTCAAATTAGCTGGGACCTGGGAGACAGTACTTTCGTAGATTCTGTATTCTCCCTTAATCATACGTATGACACAACGGGTGTCTATACTGTTAGCGTCGAAATTGATGATGGAAAGGGCTGTATAGTCAATAAAGAGCAAACCATAAGGGTAAAAGCACTACCTGAAGCCGGGTTTAGCTTTGCCCCTTTGCTTGCCAGCTGCCAACCTCCCTACGAAGTGGCATTTACTGACGCTTCTTCTGATGCCTCCTCATGGCTATGGGAATTTGGGGATGGAAGTACTTCAACTGAACAACATCCCACCCATCAATTTCAGACAGATGATATCTATGTGGTGAGTTTGACAGTAACAGACTCCGTAGGCTGTGTATCAAGCGAGGCTTTCGTTGATACAGTCAGATCTCCTTTTCTGGAAACAATAGTTAAAGCAGACAAAAGGGGGGGATGCATTCCATTCACTGTAACCCTTTCTGATTCCACCATACAGGGAGGTCCAATCACCTCTTACAGGTGGGAAGTAGAAGGACTTCCTATTTCTACCAATCCTTCGCCCAGCTTTGTACTGGCAGATACAGGTAGATTTGATGTACGTCTAATAGCCGAAAATGCGGCTGGCTGTGTGGATACCCTCTATCTCCCCAACTACCTTTCAGCTGGAACTCCTCCGATCATAGACTTTGAACCTGCAGCAGATAGTGTATGTCCTAATAATGCTGTCTTAATCGACAACCTAAGTGTGGGGGGAGATCAGTACGTTTGGTACTTTGACTCGGGGGATAGCATAGTCTCCTATGACCTCCTTCAATCCTTCGATAGGGATGGTGATATAGATATTACCCTGGTAGGCTGGAATAAGGGTTGTAGGGCCTCTCTGACCAAGAATGCAGCTATTTTCATAAAGCCGCCTATCCCAGATTTCATCCCTTCCGTAGCGGCCGTATGTCGGCTACCCTTTGAGGTTTCCTTCACTAACGCCTCTATTGAGGCAGACAGGTACCTTTGGAACTTGGGGAATGGAGTTACCAGCACAGATGAAAACGTAAGTACCACATTTACAGAGCCAGGGGTGTACTATATCAGCCTTACAGCCATCAATGATGAATTTGAATGCCAAACCACCTTTGGGATTAACCTTCCTGTGATACCTGCAAAAGCGGATTTTTCTTTACCAGACTCATCAGTATGTGCCCCTTACCCGGCAGTACCAGTTAACCTCTCAGATTCATCTATTTCCTGGCAATGGTACTTTGGGGAAGGGGATACTATTTATGCAGAAAATCCTGAGTATGGCTTTTTTCATCCTGGTACCTATGATATAAGCCTGGTTGTTCAAAATCAGTATGGCTGTAGAGATACCCTTGTCAGGGAAGATTATCTCACTGCCTATAAGCCTCTTCTTGGTTTTACCGTTGCGGATACTACAGCAGGCTGTCCCCCATTTACGGTAGAATTTGTCAATCAGACCAGTGCCCAAACTTCTGCTGTCTCCTATCAGTGGATTCTGGAGGATAGTATCAGCAGCACACTGGGAAATCCGACTCATACCTTTGAAAAGACTGGCTATTACGATATCGTACTTACAGCTACTGATTCACTAGGGTGTACGAAGTCCCTGCACAGGCCAAGGTACATTTTTGTTTCTAAACCAGAGCCGGATTTCTACGCACCTTTTTCCCAGAATTGCCCAGGTAATACCGTTTCTTTCATTAATACCTCAGAAGGATTCGGATTAACCTACGAATGGGACTTTGGGGATGGGAGTACTTCTGCCTTAGCCAATCCGGAACACGTTTATGAAGACGCAGGAACTTATACTGTTCGACTCCAAGTAACGGATGTAAACGGATGTGATAGCACCATTATCAAGGAGGACTATATCAACATAAATCCGTTTTCCATAGAATTCTTTACGGATACTACTTTCACAGAATGTCCTCCGCTGGCTGTCACTTTCCAGGCAGACTCCTCAACACAGCACGGTAACATCAATTGGCTTTGGGATTTTGGCACAAGCGCCAGTTCTGTTCTTCCCATAGCACAGCATCTTTATACCCTACCCGGAGAGTATGATGTGCAACTCATTGGGGTGGCAGAATCAGGCTGTGCAGATACAGTATTTAGAGAGAAACACATCATTATTGAAGGCCCAAATGGAACTTTCTCATTTAGTCCTTTAGCTGGATGTCCAGGCCTTGAGGTTCAATTTGAATCTGTAGTAGATGAGGGAATTTCTCTCCAGTGGCTTACAGGTGACGGCACACTTCTCCCGGAAGGGATTAACTCTTACTCTTATCCTTATAGTGGCACATATCCCCCCCTGATGGCCTTGACGGATTCCGCAGGCTGCACTACCCTCATACCCTCTGATACCACGGTAGAAATTCACCCACTCCCCACGATTTCCATCCTCAGTACAGATACGCTTTTCTGCACGGGTCAGGAAGTAGCCTTTTCTATCCCTGATTCTCAGGAAAACCCTATTATCAAGTGGGAGTGGGTATTGGGAGATGGAACTGTATCTACAGCTGCAGCTCCCACCCATACTTATAATACTGCAGGAGAATATCAGCTTAGGGTAACTGTAGAAAATGAGTTTGGGTGTGTGGATAGCTCCATGGAAGGCCTGACTTTAACCGTTCTTTCTAATGAAGTTCCTGCTGTTCCCCCTATTGACAGGGTTACGGTAGAGGGTGAGACAGAAGTCCTACTTGAATTTCAGGCTGACAACCTTTCTCCCCCATACTTTGAGCGATACATCATTTACAAGGAAGATCAGCTGGGAGATTTAGTGATATTAGACAGCATTGATAGAAGAGAAAGTAGAAGATTTACTGATAGTGAGGTCATGACATCTACCCAATCATATTGCTACCTCATTCAAAGTGAAAGCATTTGTAATACACGTAGTCCTCTGACTGATTCTGCCAAGCACTGTACCATAGATGTGGAGCATCTTTCCGGAGATGAGCTAGTAGAAGTATTTTGGACCCCATACATAGGATGGGAGAGTGTAGCCGCTTATCGCATTTTCAGGGCCCTCCACCTGCCTAATAGGCCTCCGGAATTAATTGGAGAAGTGGACGGAGAGCAGACCTCATTTACAGATTCTACCACATATTGTGAGCAGGAGTATGTGTATAAAGTGGAGGCTATTTCTCCCAACTCCCTCAGCTCATGGTCTGACACTACCATAGGGAGGGCTTTTCATGTAGAGCCCACAGAAGCGGTACATATGATTAATGCCACTGTGGTCAATAATGAAGAGGTACAGATTGAATGGGAGATCCCGACTTTTGACATGTATAAGGAATTAATTGTGGAGAAAAAGACGGGAAGTACCTATACGACCCTATTTGTTCAGCCAAACACAGTCTCAGACCTAAAATACCTGGACGAAAAGGTAGAAGTAGAAAAGCAGTCATATGCTTACAGGGTTCTCGGAAGGGACAGCTGCGGTTCAGCTACGCCTCTCGGAAGAACTGCCAACTCCATTCAACTTTCTGTTCAACAAAACCAGGGGAGAATTGAGTTAGCTTGGAACGCCTATGAAGGCTGGGAAAATGGCGTAGAGAGATATAGCCTCCAGAGATACGAGGATAGTCTGGGCATCTATGAAGAAGTGGCCAGTTTACCTTCTGATAGCCTCAGTTACATTGATTCTGCCCAATATGTCCAGGCCAATCAATTGTGCTACAGGATCTTTGCCTATGAAAGAGATGGAAACAGGACTGCCAGCCTATCTAATGAGGGCTGCCTACTCCCCCAGCCTGTCATATTCTCTCCTAATGCTTTCAGCCCTAATGGGGACGGCACTAACGAAGAATTCTACTTCAAAGGTGCTTACGTAAGCCAGCTCAACGTACAGATTTACAGCAGATGGGGAGAGCTCATCTTCGAAAGTAATGACATAGAAAAAGGGTGGGATGGCAAAGGGCCCGACGGTTATGATTCACCCATAGGGACTTATATGTTTTACATAAAGGGTACCTCTCTGGAAGGACTTAAGTTCCAGAAAGTAGGCAGCATACAGCTAATTAGATAGATGTTAGATATGTCTGAGTGACTCTATAGGGTCCACTCTTGCGGCTCTCCTTGCCGGATAGTATCCTGCGCCTATTCCTACGGCAAAGCAGGCAATTACCCCTACAATCACCCAGGACCAGGGGACCACAAAACCAGCATTAAAGGCGAGGGTACTAAGAATATTCCCTACGAATAAGCCCAGGAGAATGCCTAGCGCTCCTCCAAACTGACAGATAACAATGGCCTCTATCAGAAACTGACTGAGGATATTCTTCTTGGTCGCGCCCATGGCTTTTCTGAGTCCGATCTCATTGGTACGCTCTGTTACAGATACCAACATCACATTCAGGAGGGCTACTGAAGCTCCCAGAAGAGTAATCAACGCGATTACTTTAGCAGAGATGGTCAATACAGAAAGGTTCTCCATCAATTCTCCTACAAAGGCATCACTTTTTCTTACGGAGAAATTTTCAGGCTCATCTAAACGCTGTTGACGAATCACCCTAAATTCTCCTACGGCCTCATCCATGAGAAAATCTAATCTGGAAGGATCATCAGAAAACACATCCAAGGTGAGTGACCCGTGATAGGGATAATGTCTCCTGAGGGTGGTAAGTGGAATGACTACAACCTTATCCCCTCCTGAACCACTGGTAGCACCTATTTCTTCAAAGAGGCCTACAACCTTATACACATGATTATTAGCGTTAATGGTTTTTCCTATCGGAGACTCATTGGGGAATATTCTCTTTTTTAGCTCTGCTCCAATAACAGCTACATTCTTTCCTAATCTGATATCGTCTGGCGTCAGATTTCTACCTTCCTCAATCACATATCTGGCTGTTTTAGGATAGTTCTCATCAGAGCCTACTATCTGAATCGTATTATTGGTTTTGTTGCTCTTATAGCTCACAGAAGCCACACCGGTACCATATGCCCTCACACTAACTGTCGCTTCTTTCCTAAATCTTTCTTTAAATATTTGAGACTGCCTATAAGTAATAGGCGGGTAGCTGACATAATTTCTTCCCCGGCCTTTTGTCTGTGTAGTCCTTCCCCAGTTCTGTATGTTAAAGGTATTGGTACCCATTCTGGAGAAGCTTTGAAGCATTCCATACTTCACTCCCTCAATAGAGGTGAGTACCCCTATCAAACAGGTGATCCCAAGAGCGATGATGAAAATAGTTACTCCTGCCCGGAAGGAATTAGCCCTTACGGCATCTATAGATTGGTTGATGTTTTGAACTAGGCGCATAGGTGTGCTATAAGTTGGATGAATATACACCAAAAAAGCGGAATGACTGAGGGGTAGTCATTCCGCTTCGATCAAAGGGGGAATATTCTCTATCCGTTACTGCCCTGCTTCTGCTTATCAGCATAACCAAATACTGACTTTAGTAGGTCAGTAGTCCTGGCAATGGGATTCTCGCGGATCTTTTTTTCTTCTTCAGCCACTTTTAGGAAGAGCCCATCCATGGCTTTATTGGTAGCATATCTTACCAGATCTGTCTCCACCTTTTTCTTGGTAAGGGGAATAGAATTGTACTTGGTGGTAATATCTGACCATACCTTTGTGGCATTTACCTGGTCTAAAGAAGTTTTAATTTTTGGAGAGAATGCATCATACAAGGCCTGCTCTGTACTTCTTTTAAAGAAATCTGTAGCAGCGTTTTCACCGCCTAATAGGATATTCTTTACATCACTAAAGCTCATCTGCTTAATGGCATTCCCAAATATACTTAAAGCCTCTTTAGCACCTTCCTCCGCGCCTCTGTTCAGTCGTTTCTCAAAATCAGTTACCAGACCTCCAAGACCTATGGTTTGTAAGGCATCCGCCGCAAACTTGGCCTCTTCAGGGAAGGGGATCTTTACCAGAGGGTCATTGAAGTAGCCACCATCTTTACTCAGGGTACCTACGGCAAAACGAATTCCATTATCTAGTGCCTGCTTCAATCCATTGCTCATTTGCAGACTGGTTGGTTCCTGTGTATACACTTCATTCGCAATCTCGTATAACTGATCACATCCTGCTATAGACATCATAAACAAGGGCAAGAACCAAATAAGCTTTCTCATAAGGGTGTTTCTTTTTTTGTTGGGATGGAAAAGGGCAGTCTTTGTCACCTGTTTTCCTGTTTATTTACTGACTTAATCACATCTTAGGTACAATTAACGTTTTTTGTAGCCTACAATGCTCATCAATCTTTATTAATTTTCCTTCATGAGAATATTCCCCCCGGCCCTATTTTTTCTTCTTATGGTAAGCTTTTCCGCTTCCTGCCAGTCTCAAAAGGGAACGCATCAAGCTAACCGCTTACAGAATGCGAGTAGCCCTTACCTTCTACAACACGCCAAAAATCCGGTTAACTGGAATCCATGGGATGAGCAGGCCCTTACTCAAGCCCAAGATGAGCAGAAACTTATGATAGTCAGTATAGGGTATGCTGCCTGCCACTGGTGTCATGTCATGGAGAAAGAATCCTTTGAGGATACTGCTGTGGCCCGCATCATGAACGCTAACTTTGTAAATATTAAGGTAGATAGGGAAGAGCGACCCGACGTAGATGATATTTACATGAGTGCTTGTGGGTTGGCTTCCAAGAGTTGTGGCTGGCCTTTAAACGCCATTACCCTACCAGATGGCAGACCCATATTCATAGGGACCTATTTCCCTAAAGATCAATGGACGAAAATCCTAAGTAGTATCACAGAGTTATATGAGAAAGATCCTTCTAAGGCAGAAGGCTATGCCAGTCAGTTAACCAGGGCTGTCCAGCAGTTAAATGGGATAGTAAAAACCCCTGGAGAGCTAACCCTCTCATCAGAGGATGTACAGCAGATGGCCACCCTTATCATTAAGGAGATGGACCCCAAAAAAGGCGGTAGAAAGGGAGCACCCAAATTTCCTATGCCCAATATTCACCAGTTTTTACTGTACGAGCACATAGCTCAGCAAGATGAAGCCAGCCTGGAAACTGTCAACCTCATTCTTACCCAAATGGCCCAGGGAGGAATTTACGACCATTTAGGAGGCGGATTTGCGAGGTACTCTACTGATGAGGACTGGAAAGTACCTCATTTTGAGAAGATGCTATATGATAATTCTCAACTGGTGAGTCTCTACGCCAAAGCATACCAACTAACAGCAGATCCTCTTTACAAAGAAGTCATAGAAGAATCCCTTTCCTTCATCCAGAGAGAACTGACAGATGAAGAAGGAAACTTTTATTCTTCCCTGGATGCTGATTCCGAAGGAGAAGAGGGCAAATTTTATGTGTGGGAGAAAGAAGAGATAGAGGAAATATTGGGAGAAGAAGCTGAAGTATTTAATCCAGTCTATTCCGTAACCGAAAGAGGAAACTGGGAAGAGAAGAATATACTCTTTAGAAAAAAGTCTTTAGCAGAATATGCTGAAGAACTTTCTATTCAAGAAGAAGCCCTTCATGTCAAGCTTCAGGAAGCCAAACAAAAACTTCTTGCGGCCAGAGAGAAAAGGGTGAGACCTGGACTAGATGATAAAATCATTACTGCCTGGAATGCTCTTATGATTAAAGGTTATGTAGATGCCTATAGAGCCTTGGGAGATCAGGTATACCTCCAAGCTGCCATAACCAACGGTGAGTTTCTGACGAGCCAAATGATGACAAATGAAGGGCAGCTTTTCCGCATCTACAAAGACGAGAAAAGAAGCATTCCAGCCTTTCTGGATGACTATGCCCAGACAGCAGACGCCTGCATTCATCTCTATCAAGCTACCTTTGACGTAGCATGGTTGGAGAAAGCCAAACAGCTAGTCTCTTACGCTCAGGAACATTTCTATAACCCTAAGACAGGTATGTTTTACTATACCTCGGATGAAGACCCTGCCTTAATTTCCAGACAGGTGGAGGTAGGAGATAATGTTATCCCCTCTTCTAATTCTACCATGGCCAGGGTGCTATCTTACCTGGGTACTTTGTACGATCAGCAGGAATACAGGGACATGGCCAATCAGATGATCAAGAATGTCCTAGACCCCATTCAGGCACAACCTGATTACTACAGTAATTGGGCTCTGGCATGCATCCAGCAAACTCAACCTTTATTTGAAATTGCCATTGTGGGAGAAAAAGCAGATGAATACCGGAAAGAACTTTCCAGCACCTATCTGGGGGATGCCATCTTACTGGGTAGTGAAAAAGAGGAAGATCTACCTCTGTTGGAGAATAAGTACCTGGAGGGAAGTACGATGATCTATGTTTGTCTGAATAAAACCTGCCGACTGCCAGTCAGAGATGTGGAAGCTGCGCTAACATTACTGAAGGAAGAAAGAAGTAGAATGAGGGATACTCCCTAGCAGTCTACACATTCTGTCATACACCTCAGTAATTTAAGGACTTCGGGATTTTGGATACTGTAACAGATATTTTTCCCCTCGCGCTCTGAGGTCAGAATCTCAATGTCTTCCAGCGCTTTCAGGTGCTGGGAAGCATTAGACTGGCTAATGCCTACATTCTCGTAGATTTCTTTAACGGATAACTTACCTCTTTTTTGAAGGAGATCCAGGATTTTTAAGCGCTGGGCATGCCCTACCGTTTTCATCATCCTGGCCATTCTTTTCAGTCTAACCTCGTCAGTTCCAATAATTAACTCAGGCATAATAGTTCGTCTGAATCTTATGTTTATTCAAATAAAACTACATAGGGTAAACAAAATACCCTATGTAGTTTTGTAAATTAATTAGCTGAATGCTGGTCTAATACGTTCTTCAGCATGTTTTTAGGCATCATACCAGATTGACGCCATTTTAACTCACCTCCCTGGAATACCATAAAAGTAGGTACACCTGTTACCTGATATTTATCAGCCAGAGAAGGATTCTTATCTATGTCAATCTTGATGATTTTTGCCTTGCCCTTCACTTCTCCTGCCAGTTCTTTCAGGACGGGGGACATAGCTTTACATGGACCACACCATTCTGCATGAAAATCTATGAGAACGGGTACATCCGATTTGATAATTTCTGAAAATGATGACTTCATATGTAACCAATGTTAATAATTCATTTTTTCACTTCTTCCCAACGCCTTTACTCGGGCTTTTGAAGATCTGTTTCTCCTATTACTTCCTTCCATGCCGTAAGACCTCCCTCAAGGTTATACACTTCAGAGAATCCCATTTCATGTAATATGTTGGCTGTTCTTCCACTTCTCCCTCCCCCCATACAGTATACAAACACAGGCTTGGTTTTATCCAGATCCTTTAATTGGCTCTTGAAACCCTGATCTCGAAAGTTCATGAGTAGGGCTCCTTTTATATATCCTTCCTCCCACTCAGCTGGTGTCCTCACATCCACTAATATGGCATCTTTCTTTTCTGCCAAAGAAGTGGAGAAGGCTTCCGGAGGCAAATCCTTCATCACTTTGGGAGCTTGGGTACAAGCCTGAGACATAAACAATATTGACACCAATGAGGTCAATACTAGGTAGCGAGAATAAAGTAATAGATACATCACAAGTTATTATAATAGTTTAATACGATAATATAATTAGAACGTTTCAAGTTAAGGCCTTTCATAAGTGTATTGAAAGCCAAAATATTTTCTACCTTTGAGGCTATACGCAAATAAATTTAAACCCAAATGGCAGAGCTAACAGCTATAAATTCAGAGGCGCTGGAATTCTTCGAGAAGTATATCAATAATCCTTCCCCTACAGGATTTGAATCTGGAGGACAAAAACTTTGGTTGGACTATCTAAAGCCTTATATAGATACCTATGAGGTAGATGCTTATGGATCAACTTATGGAATCATTAATCCTGAGTCTGACTATAAAGTAGTGATAGAAGCCCATGCTGATGAGATAGCCTGGTTTGTCAATTATATCACAGATGATGGGTTTATTTATCTGATCAGAAATGGAGGATCAGACCACCAGATAGCCCCTTCCAAAAGAGTACTGATACATACTGAAAAAGGGATGGTCCCTGCTGTCTTTGGCTGGCCGGCCATTCATACACGTAGAGGGAAAACCAAGGAGAAAGCACCTGAGATTAACAACATCTTCCTGGACTGTGGATGTACGTCTAAGGATGAAGTACTTGAGCTAGGCATACATGTAGGATGCGTAGTTACCTACGAGGACACCTTCATGACGTTAAATGATAAGTACTTCGTAGGAAGAGCGCTGGATAACAGAGCGGGTGGATTTATGATTGCACAAGTGGCTCGCCTTCTGAAAGAAAATAATGTCAAGCTTCCCTTCGGACTTTATATCGTCAACGCAGTACAGGAAGAGATAGGTCTGAGAGGGGCACAAATGGTAGCAGAGCGCATTCAACCAGATGTAGCCATAGTTACTGACGTTACTCACGACACCAATACCCCCATGATAGACAAAATCCAAAATGGGGATCTCAAGTCCGGTAGAGGACCAGCCTTAACCATAGGACCAGCAGTCCAAAATAATCTGCTCAAGCTGATCAGAGATACTGCCTCTGCAGAAGATATCAGTGTACAGCTGTCAGCAGCTTCCAGGTCTACAGGAACAGATACTGATGCCTTTGCCTACTCTAATATGGGAGTACCTTCTGCCTTGATTTCTCTTCCGCTTAGGTATATGCATACCACAGTGGAGATGGCCCATAAGTCAGATGTAGAAGGAGTGATTAAGCTAATTTATCACAGTCTTCTTCAGATCAAGCACGGGCAGGATTTCAGGTATTTTACTTAGCAGGATCGCTTTCCAGATACTCCTCCTTAGGGATGGCAAAATAGAAAGAGGTTCCATCTAAGTCGTGGGTGTTTATCCACAGGCGGCCTTTGTGTTGTTCTACTATTTTGCGGCTAACAGCTAATTCGAGGCCTGTGTATTCTCCTTCTTCTTTACCGGAGAATATTTTGAATAACTCGGAAGCTTTCTCGGAAGAAATTCTGGTGCCGCTATTTCTGATGCAAAACTCATATAGTTCTCCTTTTTCCTCACCTGAGATATAGATGGTACTGGAGGGGCTGTCCTGATGAGCCATGGAGAAGGTAATGAGATGCTGAAATAATTGGGATAGCTTTTTTCTATTCGCAAATACCTCTGGAAGGGCTTGTAAAGCTATTTTTGCGGATTTACTTTTCACATGGGGAGGTAATTCATTCAAGGCCTCTGCCACTATTTCTTTGGTATTACACACCTCAAAGGCGTCCTCCTTAGAACCAGTCACTGAATACATCACCAATCCATAAAGGACTTCTTCCATTTTACCCAGATTGGTTTTCACAGTATCTACATCCTCCTGTTCTACCGTATTTCCACTCAGCCTCTTACAGACATCCTGAATATTAGCTAATGGACCTTGAAGATCTCGTGTTACCAGTTCGGAGAATTCCAGCAGGTCTTCATTCAGATGGGTCAGCTGCTCATTTTGGTAGGCTATCTCCTCATTTTTTCTAAGTAAGACCTCATGTCCATGAGATTGGGACCTGTAGCGGGTGAGAAGAAGCCAAATAATAACCAACAAAAGGATAAGCCCTGTACCAAAGCCGTAAGTGTATAGCCTATTCTGTCCTAAAGCCGTTTCCTGTTGCAAGAATTCTAATTCTCTTTCCTTCTTCTCAATTTCATATTGCTTTTTCAGGTTAGAAAGCTGCTTCTGATTTTCTTCATTTATGAGGCTATCTTTCAATACATAATGCCTGTTCAGAAAATCATACGCTATCTTGGTATTCCCTTGTTTCTCATAGTTTTCAGCCAGCATTTTGTAGATATCCCGCTGAAGGGCTGAAGCATCTATCTGTAAAGCCGTCTTGAGGGAATTTTTCAGGTTATAAATCGCTTTGCTGTACCTACCCTGTGAAGTATAAACCTCTGACAGTGATTTTTCAAATTCAGCCATTTCCATCCTGATTCCTTTTTCCTCAAACAATCCTATGGCTTTCAGTATGTAGTATTCAGCTGTGTCCAACTCTCCATGAGCCTTAAAGACCTCTCCCATCATTCCTATAGAAAAGGCTTCGCCATAGGCATATTCCATTCTTCTGGCTACTCCCAGGGATTGATTAATTAGGTCCTCCGCTTCTTCCAGATTCCCTCTTTCTATTTGAATGGATCCCAAGGCAGCCACTGTACTATACAAGGCATTGGTCCTTTCCAGGGATAAGAATAGCAGGTAAGCCTGGTGAGCCTCCTCATAGGCTTTATCTAGTTGCCCACTATACCAGTAAACCCTACTTAAACTCCAGTGAGCATAGGCTATGCCAAGAGAATCACTGACAGACTCACTTAATTTTAGGGCTTCAAACTGGTAGGAAGCGGCTTGGGTATAATCTCCCAGGTTGGTAAAAACTTCTGCTATTCGGGAGAAAAGTTGGGATTGGTTCTCTGTATCCAGGATGTCTTTTTCATCTTCCGCCTGGAACATATAATTCAGGGCATCCTGATAATTATCCTGCCAAAAAAGCTCATAGCCCATCTTGGCCTTTAACTGAACTTCTTTTTCTTTCAGTCCATTCTTGAGGGCTATTTGTAAAGCTCTGTCAAAGTGATTGAAAGCTTTTCTGTGCTCCAGGGTTTCATGATATTCTTCCCCAATAGCTATCAGGGTTTCCATGGCTTCAAGCTCTTTTCCCTGATCCTGCAAAATAAACAACTGGTTGTTGAGACTATCAATGTCGTTCCCAACAAGTAGTTGAATATAGATTAGCAATGACAGGAAAAATGCTATAGGGTAGCGCATGGCATCATACATGAACAAGTTTGGCGAAAATGGCTGAATTCTAATGCTACAAGAGACTTTCTTCATCTATGGAATAATACCAAAAAGAAGATAACAATATTAATAAATATACGAATCTCCTTATTACCTATCAATCCGATTTACTCTTTTCCAACAATATTTTGGAAGATTTAAAATTCTTCAAGGGAGGAATCAAATTGCTGTTTAGCGGTAGAAATAGCCTCCGAAAGCGCTGTTCTTCTGCCTCCTACCCTTCCAACAACAAAAGCATCTCTGAACCCTAACTGTTTGGCAAATGTTCTGATGGATTTGGCCTCCTCATAGGTCTGGAAAGACCCTAACACCATCTTCTCCCATCCATCTTCCTGACTCGTAGTCAGAAACATAGCCTCTTGAGTAAAGTCAGTTAACATTACGTTTTTAAATGCCCCAATCTGGACATGAAAGCTTACGGGGCCCATCCCCAGATTGTCACTTACTCCTCTGAGAGTAGAGTTTTCTCCTCTTAGAAAATCTACCTCCTCCTGCAAACTCCTAACCCTGGCTTCCAAAATGGATGTTTCACGGGACTGAATCATATCACATCCCACATACCACACAAAAGAGGTCAGAAGCAAGCACATCCACACATATACTGTACGCATAAACGATTAATCCTATTGTATACCAAAATGAAATAAACAACAGGATAAATATTTACATTTGGGACTGAATGGTATATCCAGTAATAAAAAGATTATTACCCATGAAATAATTCTCCCAAGAATGCAGAAAAATGTGCTTGTATGCGCTACTTAAGTATGAGGTACAATAAGCCTGCCAGTGCTACACCTATGGCCACACCTACTCCCGATTTTACCTGCTTTCTTTGATGGCATTAGACATGCCTATAAACCTTACTTACAGGAAGAAGAACCCCTGTTTAGCTCAGAAGAAGAAAAAGAAGAAGCTAAAAAATGGGGAG
>JBCBKZ010000490.1:0-4661 GCA_038520955.1 Bacteroidota bacterium
TTTTCTTCTAACTTCCAGCCTGTCAGGAACTTTAGTCATTTATATATATAAATACCCATATGTTTTTCCTTCTTATCTCCTCCCCTAAAAATCCTAAATCATATAAATTGAATGGGTAACAAATTTTTAATACTGCATGTAAGTTAATGGCCTAAAAACAACTTCAATTAATTGCTACTTAATTAAAGGTCTGGCTTAGCTTCCCAATCCTACATATCTCCCCTAATCAGAACCTGACTACCCTTCTGTAACATTTCCCCTTCTATTTCCCCTGAGTCCCATTTCCACTAATGGTCTACTGCTCATTTTCCAGAATAACTTTCCTATGTAAATGGCCCTAAGTCATAAGGTTTGAGCATACCCTGGCTGATAAGAAATTATAGTATTCATAGGATACTGTGAGTTCAAATTGACATTGAAAGGAAACACCATGACAAACTTGAATTACCTAATCCACCCCAGGCTTCATTTTTCCCAGGCAAAGTTTCTTTTTTCTCTTTTACTCTTTTCAGGCTTTTTTTTCCCCTCTGGCAGTGCTCAACCCTTTTTAACAGAGGTGTGTGAAGCAGAAGCATATCAGTTAAACCGACATGCCATCTGGTTACCTGAGCTTGAGAATGCTGCTTCCAGCTTTAATGTGTTTGATGAAAATGGCGGAAAGATCTTCCGTTTTGATGATGGGACGGCCCTTATCAGCGGACGTGTCATTAATAGCGCGGATAGTAGTTGGCAGTGGGATGTACATATACGATTAGTGAGTGAGCGCGACTGGACGGATTGGTCTGCGCTCGGTAGAACCTATAAAGACGGGGCCGGACAAGTAGCTGATGATAACCATACTGATTGGACGTATTGGGAACTGGATGAAGAGAATAGCTATATCGCAGGTGTACCCGGAACTTTTTGGGCTTTTGACACCTTATTTCTTAAGCATAAACCCTCCAGTCTAAAATACGGCTTCCAGTACGGTATAGGCGCCAATGACAAAAACGGCGAGCTAGGTTTGTCAGGTTGGTTTGATTACTCTTTTTCATCTGGAGAAGATTGGACCCTGGATGGAAAAGGAGACGTCAATGTAAATGTAGCTTGTGAGGCCGTAGACTGTAACCTTAAGAACTTACAAGTAAGTGCAGCGTGTCAGGATAATGAGACGAACTTTGGGCTTCAGGTTAGCTTCGAGGGGGATCAGGGTCCTTATATCATCTCAGATAATCTTGGAAATGAACTAAGTGTAGCCAGTGGCGGCACATTCCCATTCAATACATATCCTAGTGAAACGCTGGTAGACATTCAGGTGAGGTCTATGTTAGTAGCCAACTGCCAGCTGGATACGGCAAGCGTATCAGCTATTTGTGAAGAGCCTATAGAGTGTACATTGGACAGCCTAAGTGCCGTACCAGTCTGTACCTCTGACTCTACGTTTAGCTTGGAGATTACTTTTATTGGAGAAGGAAGTAATTTCCTCATCTCTGATGATAAAGGAACTACTCAACTCCAGGGTCTTGCATCAGGAACCTATTCCTTTGGGAGTTATCCAAATAATGAGGTGGTCAGCATTGCCGTCATAGACCTGGATGTGTCTTCCTGTAACGCCTTATTAATAGGGTTGACATCAGATTGCACCCCAGAACCAGAATGTAGCCTGGAGAATGTACAGGTAACGCCTGACTGCACCAGCGACACGACTTTCACACTTAGCATTACCATCAGTGGTACCGGAACTAATTATTCTATCAGCGATGATCAGGGAACAGCAGAACTTAGTGGTCTAAGTGCCGGAACTTACGTTTATGGCAGCTATACCCATGATACTGAAGTGATCATTTCGGTTTCAGATCCTGATGTGGCAGATTGTGCTGTCAGTAGTGCAAAAGTAAGTGGCGACTGCCTTCCTCCACCTGTATGTGAGTTGGAGAACTTATCAGCAGAAGCGATATGTACCAGTGATAGTACTTTTGAAATACAAATCACTTTTGAAGGACCTGGTGATACCTACATCATCTCAGACAATAAAGGAACAACCAGACTGACCGGTCTTACTGCTGGAACCTACTCCTTTGGGAGTTACGCAAATGGAGAAACGGTAGCCATAGCCATTACAGATGCGGATAATCCTGACTGTAATCTAATCGCAATAGGGCTAACTGAAGATTGCGCTCCTGAAATAGTCTGTGATATAGATAATCTCCTGGCCATCCCGAGTTGTACGGATTCAGCTACGACCTTTACGATAAGCTTTGCCTTTTCAGGAAGTAGTGGAAGCTATACGGTAAGAGATGATCAGGGTATCAGCACCTTTACCAATGTGCCTGAAGGTGCGTATCAGCTAGGTCCTTATGTAAGTGGAACGGTAGTAAGGATAGAAGTAATAGATGAGACGGAGAATAGTTGTTCCGCTACTTCCCAACTGATCACGGAAACATGTGCTGAACCAGTACCGGAAAATGATTTGTGTAGTAATGCTATTCCGATCAGTTGTAATGATATAGTAGCAGGAACCACTGCTTCAGCTACGGATGTAGGCGTTTGTGGATTTTGTGGGGCCCAAACTGAGGCTCCCGGTGTATGGTACAGCATCTTTGGAACTGGAGGCCTGATCAGCCTGGAGGTTACAGCTAACTTTGACGCGAGACTAAGTATCTACGAGTTTGGTTGTGATACGCTCTCCTGTGTGGATGGAAATGATAACCAAGGTGGGATCAATCGCTCCGTAGTCAGCTTCACCTCTGTTTCCGGAAGGGAATACCTCATTTACGTTCACGGTGCCAAAGGGCAAACCGGAACTTTTGAACTGAAGTCCATCTGTGTACCCGTTACCAGTATTCAGGCTCCCATATTTGGTGAAGGCCAAACCGCTTATGTAGCGGCTATCAGACCTAATCCTGTAAGAGATTTCTTCCAGTCCAAGGTCTATGTAGCAGTAGAAGGAACGGTAAGCTGGGTACTGGAAGACAGAAACGGTAAGGTGGTTCAGCAGGGTCAGCAAGATCTACCTGAAGGGGTACATATGATTGATTCCTATCTGCCGAACTTACCAGATGGTGCATATGTCATTAGGTACATATCCGGAGGTGAGGTGATCAGTGCGCAGAAGGTGATTATTCTCAAGTAGAAAGCTGTTCCAAGTCCTGTCATCCCGGTGGGCCTGAGGCGGAGTGCCAGAAAGGTCGGCCGAGATCTCACGTTGTATCGTCCTAACAGGAAATGGCGGTCGACCTTTCAGTCCATGCGCGATAGCTCGCCGCCATCATACAATTATTAGCTGTAGTCAAGACCAAAAAGAAGCACCCTGATCTGAGATCAGGGTGCTTTCTAAGTTTGTTTTAGGTAAAGGTAAATCTTATTAATATGGGAATACGGAGGAATATTTTGTGGGTAGTAATTGCCACTTATCTTTAAGCTCTCTAACTTTCTCATCTTCCAGGCCTAACTTCATAGCCTGCTCCCAGTTCTCACGAGCCTCCTCATAGCCTTCCAAATCAAAAAGGATAAGTCCTTTATAGAAATAAGCGTCAGGATCATTGGGATTGAGATCATTAGCCGTCTGCACATAAGTGAGGGCCTTTTGAATGTCACCTTCTCTCCAATAAACAGATCCTAGCAGATTATTCAGTTTGACCTGATATCCTTTGGGAAGTCCAGACTCAAATAGTTTTTCTGCCTGAGCTATGGCGGCTTCTATTCTTCCTGAAGCAGCTGTCAGTTCTATCTCTTCCAGATCCCAGCTAACGGCATCTGCACAAATTTGCTCTGACTGTATGGTGGCCAATGCCTGATCATACATCCCTAACTTCTTCATGCGATGTAGCATCTTTCTGTTGGCTTCACATCTGAGCTCTGTATCTTCTTGTACCAGGGAAACATACCTAAAGTCCGCCAGAGCTTTTACGTCCTGGCCCAGCATCACATAAGCATCTCCTCTCTTCATATAGGTTAGAGAAAGCATCTCATTTATTTCTTCCAGCTCCTTCAGCGAAGTAGCTCCTATTCCGATAGCTTCAGTAAAATCTTTTATAGCTGATTCCCACTTACCAGAACTAAACCATGCTTTCCCTCTTCCCATGTGGGCGTAAAAGAGCGCTATGTTTACCGGATGCGCACCTCTGCTACGCACGGTATTCATTTGAATGCTTTCTGAAAATGCTCTGATGGCCCTCCGCTCATTTCCCTGAATCAAATACCCTAGTCCTTCATGCACATATTGTTCTACACGTGAAAGTCGTTTCTCCTCATTCAGATTCTTCCAAACCTCCTCTAACTTTTGGTGGGGATGGTCCAGCGTTTTAAATGCAAATTCCATATTAACCCAATAAGCCAGGCTTTCTTCCCCTTTTCTGGCAGGATCAAAGTCCAGTTTATCTACTTGCTTTTCTACTGCCTCTGTGAGCACCTTATCTGTAGACTGGAGAATAATATGTTCCACATAATTCCCTTCCTTATCTACCAAGATCCTGCAAATTACTTTTCCTTCTACCCGCTGATTAAGCTCCTGCTCAGGAACCTGAATCTGCTTTACCACGGCCACGTAATTCTTGGCTACAGGAGGATGGTCTACATGGATAAACTCATAAGCATCAGGAGAGGACCCTTCAGCTTCTACCTGCGAGAGTACAGGTATGGTAATTATCAGGCAAGAAATAATGAGTATTAAGGCAGCTCGC
>JBCBKZ010000491.1:0-4660 GCA_038520955.1 Bacteroidota bacterium
CCGATGTTGACGATAATAAATTTGTGGATTGTGCTATTGCAGCTGGCGCAGATTTTCTGGTAAGTCATGATAAGGACTTTAACAAAGTAATGGAAGTAGAATTCCCTAAGGTGAATGTGATAAAGGTTGAAAAATTTAAGCAGTTGCTATCGGAGGGAGAAAAGTAGTAGGATGTACTGGATTCGAACCAATGACCTCTGCCCTGTCAAGGCAGCGCTCTAAACCAACTGAGCTAACATCCCAAAAAGGAGAATAAATTTGCACCTAAAGGGAGACTTTTCCAAGTTCCCCCATGAATTCTCTTTCAGACACATCTGTAACCTTCCTTGGAGCAGGCAATATTGCCTGGGGACTCATCCATCATTTTAAGCAGGCCGGAGTACAGATTCCTTCCATTATCAGTCGGGATATCCGTAAGGCTGAGCGCTTTGCAGAAGCTTATGAGATACCGGAAGCTATTGCCTATTATCAGCTAACATCTGAACATCTACAAGCAGATTATCTATTTCTCACCATTCCTGATCATGCTATAGAAACTGTTGCTGCCTCTCTCCCGCCTTCTAAGGCTACTTTGGTCCATTGCTCCGGTAGTACAGCTCTTTCAGCTTTGTCTTCATGGGATGGCTCTACAGCCGTCTGGTACCCCTTACAGATCTTCACTCAGCTTAAGGTGAGTCAGTTGAAGGGAATCCCTGTCATGCTGGAAGGAGATGAGGAAGTCATGCCTAAGCTGGAAGCCATGGCCCAGGCAGTTTCTGGCAATGTGCAGTACATTAACTCAGAGGAACGCTTACGTATACATGCAGGAGGCGTCTTCGCCTGCAACTTCCCCAATCATCTTTTTAAAATAGCCGCACAAATGGTGCCCAATCAGCTAGAGGAAGGCTTTAGCATATATAAGCCCCTCATCATGGAGCTGCTGAAGAAGGCCTTTGAAGATGGACCTGAACTGTCGCAAACCGGACCGGCTATACGAGCAGATCATCCTACCTTGGAGAAACATATTGAGATGCTTAGCAAACATCCTGATTGGCAACAGCTTTATAAAGATATGTCCAACATGATCAGACCAGATCTGGACCTGTAGGACTGTAGTTTCACGCGAAGTCGCTAAGCCGCAAAGAAAAGAGGAAAGCTTCAGAACCTGTATGTTTATTAACCGTTAACACTTGTAAAGTTGGTTTCCTCTCTCGTACCTTTTAGCTTGGAAAGCGCTACAATGTAAGGAAGCACTACACTCGGATTATCAGCCATTCATGAGCCAGCAAGTCCCCGACCTCTTTAAAAATTTCTCCTTCAGAAAAGTCATGTGGCCTGTCATCATAGGACTGGTAGCAACTATTGCTATCATGTTTTATAATGACTTCACGGGTGAGGGAGAACTGAGAAAGGGACTGTCTCAGATCGACTGGACCAAGTTTAGCATAGGCTGGATGATCATGGGCTTCCTGATGATGGTGCTACGGGATTTCGCCTACATCTGGCGGATGCGTATACTCACCAACGGAGACCTTAGCTGGAGAAGATCCTTCGATTTAATCATGTTATGGGAATTCTCTTCTGCCTTATCCCCTTCTATAGTAGGCGGATCTGCTGTAGCCATCTTCCTGATGAATAAGGAAAATATTTCCATAGGAAGAGGAACTGCCATCATCTTTTTAACCATTCTCTTGGACGAGATTTTTTACTTACTGATACTGCCTACAGTCCTTCTGTTTTTTGGCTATGACATCATTTTTGCCCCCGTCCCCAGAGCCATTACCATTCCTTTCTGGACAGCCTATGTTGGGATCTTCATCTATACCATTTTCCTTATCATGGCGCTCATCGTATATCCGCAAGGGATTCATAGAGGGCTGAAGAAATTATTTCATACCCGTTTCTTCAAAAGGTGGCAAAAGGGAGGCTATAAAATGGCAGATGACCTCTTAGAAGCTTCCTATGAGATCAGGGCTAACAACTTCTGGTTCTGGCTAAAAGCTACTGCTAGCACATTACTGGCATGGGCTCCCCGTTACCTGGTACTTAACTGCGTGATAGCTGCCTTTGCAGTAACTTCTCTTGGCCTAGGCGAGCACATCATAGCATTTGCCAGACAGGCCATCATGTTCATCATGATGCTCGTCTCTCCTACTCCGGGCAGTTCTGGCGTAGCAGAGTATATGTTTACCCTCCTCCTTAGCGACTTCACACCCAAAGGTATCAGCATAGCCCTCGCAGCTGTGTGGCGACTCATCTCTTACTATCCCTATCTCCTGATAGGCGCTATCATGGTTCCTCGCTGGATCAATAGGGTATATGGCGGGAAGAAACAATTAGAGAATGAGGGGGTTGATCCATCAGCAAATGAAGGGGCCTCAGATGAAGAAGAGGTATTATCTACTTCCAACCAAGAGGCCTAACATTATCTTCTTTTAAGTACGAATTCGTTTCCAAAGAAGAGGGGAATCTCTTATCTTCCTTTAAACCTACAATACGTCGAACTTTGGCAAATCAAGCAGTATATCCGGTCTCAGACCTTACCTTCAATAAAAACGAAGACCATAATAAAGAGCTCATCTGGCGGCTTTCCCAAAAGCTGAAAAAGATTAAAGAGGGCGGTGGTCTCAAATCCATAGAGAAACATCACAATAAGGGCAAGATGACGGCCCGTGAAAGAATCGACTATCTACTAGATAGCAAGGATTCTTTTTTGGAGATAGGTGCGCTTACTGCAGATGGGATGTACAAAGAGTATGGCGGCGCCCCTTCAGCAGGTGTGGTTACGGGTATAGGAAGAGTATCTGAAAGGCTCTGCATGATAGTAGCGAATGATGCTACCGTAAAGGCTGGGGCCTGGTTCCCTATGACAGGTAAAAAGAACCTGAGGGCCCAGGAAATAGCCATGGAGAATCATCTTCCTATCATTTATCTGGTGGATAGTGCTGGCGTATTTCTCCCACTACAAGATGAGATCTTTCCTGATAAAGAGCACTTCGGGAGAATTTTCAGAAATAATGCCATCATTAGTAGCAAGGGAATTCCCCAAATAGCAGCTATTATGGGCCCTTGTGTAGCGGGTGGGGCTTACCTGCCCATCATGAGTGATGAGACCCTCATAGTAGAGGGAACAGGCTCAGTCTTCCTGGCAGGTCCCTATCTGGTAAGATCAGCCATTGGAGAAGAGGTAGATGCGGAAACATTAGGCGGTGCCTCTACTCATAGTGAAATCTCCGGAGTTACAGACTACAAAATGCCAGATGATCAAAGCTGTCTGGATAAGATAAAATCGCTGGTAGAGAAGTTGGGAAACTTCCCTAAGGTGAACTTTAACAGAGTAAAGCCGAAAGAACCTGCTTATAAGGAAGAAGAAATACTGGGTATTCTCCCGGATCAAAGAAGTAAGCCCTATGATGTATTAGAGGTCCTGGAAAGATTAGTAGATGAGGGAAGCTTAGACCAATACAAGGAATTATACGGCCAAAGCATAGTTACGGCTTACGCCAGAGTAGATGGGTGGTCAGTAGGAATAGTGGCCAACCAGCGTAAGGTGATTAAAAGCGCTAAAGGAGAGATGCAGTTCGGTGGAGTGATTTACTCTGATGCCGCTGATAAGGCTGCCCGCTTCATCATGAACTGTAACCAGAAAAGAATTCCATTAGTATTTCTACAGGACGTTACGGGCTTTATGGTAGGTTCAAGATCTGAGCAAGGAGGCATCATTAAAGACGGTGCCAAAATGGTCAATGCCATGTCTAATTCCGTAGTACCCAAGTTCACCTTTATCATGGGAAACTCTTACGGAGCGGGGAATTATGCCATGTGCGGCAAGGCCTATGACCCCAGGCTTATATTTGCCTGGCCCTCAGCTCAAATAGCGGTAATGGGTGGAAAACAGGCTGCCAACACCCTTTTACAAATCCAGGTAGCTGCCAGTAAAAAGAAAGGGGAACCACTTTCTGAGGAAGAAATTCAGGCTCTGTTAACCAGCATTCAAGCCCGCTATGATGAACAGACCTCTCCTTACTATGCGGCTAGTCGCCTTTGGGTAGATGGCATCATCAATCCTTTGGATACCAGAAAGATCATATCTACAGGAATAGAAATGGCCGATCACCAGGGAGAATTAGCCAAATTCAATCCTGGCGTCATTCAAACATGATAAATCCCATCTTAGTTAATTACTCATTACAACTTGTCTATACAGATTAGCGTATTTTATATATGCCGTCCGATCCAGGGAATAATATGAAAGATACTGAGTTCCGTGCCCTTGTGAGCCTATTGGATGATGATGATCCAGGTGTAGAATCCCACGTTTTTGGTAAACTCCTAGCTATGGGAGAATCTGTGATTCCCAAGTTGGAAGCTATTTGGGAAGAAAGTCCGGGAGAGTTGGTGCAGGAAAGAATAGAAGACATCATTCATACCATTCAGAGCCGTAAGACGCTTCTGAAGTTGAAGGAGTGGTTCATGGAAGAAGAACCAGACTTACTTCAAGGCTGGATTCTGGTAACTCAATTCCAGTATCCTGAATTAGACGTCGTACAGATCAAGCAAGACATTAGCAGGCTTGTACATAAAACATGGCTGGAACTTAAAACAGGTATGAATATACCTGAGCGGCTCATTGTATTAAACAAGATGATCTTTTCCAAAGAGAAGTTCAGAGCTAATAAGA
>JBCBKZ010000492.1:0-4647 GCA_038520955.1 Bacteroidota bacterium
CATCCGGCATACTGCCTTTAGATTTCACCCATACATTTTTGAAGGGAGGCTGTTTGCCTGGTAAGAATGGATCATAGGTTTCTACGGACCTATATTCCAAAGGTCGGGCCATTTGATAAAGGACCTTGAAATAGTCAGGCCAATTATCCTGATATTTCTCTACCAGTCCCTCCCTTGTTGCCAGTTCTTCAGGAGGAGGTACATCCGGAAACGGTATTTGGTGATCATAGCCTTCCTGCTCAAGCTGAAAGGAAGCTGCCATATTGAAAATAGCTTTTCCCTTCTGAATAGCTACTATTCTGCGGGTGGTGAAGCTTCCTCCATCTCTGATCCTGTCCACATCAAATATGATAGGGACATTGAGGTCTCCTGCCAGCAGAAAATACCCATGTAGGGAATGTACATGCCTGTCTGCGGGTACGGTTTGCATGGCGGCATATAATGCCTGCGCCATGACTTGCCCGCCAAATACGCGTGGACTTCCTACAAACTTGCTCTTTCCCCGGAATATATTGTGCTCTATTCTCTCAAGCGTGAGATGCTCCAGCAACTCATCTATTTGTTTCATTCAGCGTTTTTAAGTTTTAGCACCAGCTTCCCCATTTTATCTCCAGAGAAAAGCTTGAGGAATGTCTTATGGAAATTCTCTATTCCTTCATCAATGTGCTCCCTTGTTTTTAGCTTCCCCTGAGCCATCCATCCGCCCATCTCCATAGCAGCTTGGGTATACTTGTCGGCATAATCTATCACTACAAAGCCTTCCATTCTGGCCCTGTTTACCAGGAGAGACATATAGTTGGAAGGCCCCTTGATTTGGCCTTTCTCATTGTATTGAGAAATAGCCCCACAAATAGGGATACGTGCGCCCCTATTAATTCTGGTCAATACTGTATCCAGAATGTCACCTCCTACATTATCAAAGTAGACATCTATCCCTTTAGGGCAAGTTTCCTTTAGCTTAGCATAGAGGTTATCATTCTTATAATCTATGGCCGCATCAAAGCCCAATTCATCTACGATGTACGAGCATTTCTTGGGACCACCCGCTATTCCTACCACTCTACATCCTTTGATTTTAGCTATCTGCCCTACTACACTCCCCACTGCGCCTGCTCCACCAGATACTACTACCGTTTCTCCCTCCTTAGGCTGGCCTACTTCCAGTAATCCAAAATAGGCGGTATAACCAGGCATACCCAGTGTGCCTAGAAAAGTCTGCATAGGGGCCAATCCCGCAGGTATCTTATAATATCCTTTCCCGTCAGCCAGGGTATACTCCTGAACTCCTCCCCAGCCTACGACCAGATCCCCTTTATTAAATCCAGGGTGCTGAGACTCCAGTACCTTTCCTACCGTACCTGCCCGCATAACTTCGCCTATACCTACAGGAGGAATATAGGATCTCACATCATTAATCCATCCCCTCATAGCCGGGTCAAGAGAGATATAATGGTTTTCAATTAGAAAAGTACCTGGCGCTACAGAAGGTAGTTCTGCTTGATGCGTTTTCCAGGTGCTGGCCTCGGGTAAGCCCTGAGGTCTGTCAGAGAGTAGTATTTGGGTGTTAGTCATGTGAATTTATTTGGTAAGGGATACTAAGTTACGCCCATATTGTAAAGATTCACAAAGCATCGCAACTTTCCCCACGTTGAGATGTTAGCAGGTAATAGCTTAAATTTTTAAAAAAGTCATTATATAAGTCTATTTGTCTTCTCTTAATGAGAAATGTACTAACTTCTACCGCCAGAGAGATTCCTAACCTTATCTAAATGCTAACTGCTTCCAGAAACAGTGTCTTATTAGGCCTATTCCTATTAATGCTCTGTTCCAACTACCTCTATTCTCAGTCTACAGATATCTTATCCGCAAAGTGGGAAGGAAAACTGAACTACCCAGACATAGAGACTTTTTCAAAAGATGTGTCTTCCCAGTCCGGCTTATTGTTCTATTATGATCCCAGCCTGAAACCTAAGAGGATTATCTCATTCAAATCGAATGATATTTCCTTGCAGGATGCGGTAACTACTGCTTTCTCCGGTTTTGATCTGGGGGTAATGGTTTACCGGGATCAGTTTTTGGTGGTGGTACCACGGAAAGCGTTGGAACAAATTGGGATAGCTACCCAGTCTGTGAGTTCTTCAGTCGACCTGGGAGAATCAGATATTGTTCTGGGAGACTATCGCGTACCTTCTTTAGCAGATAGCCTCATAATTCAAGGGAGAGTAGTGGATAGTGAAAGTGGGAAGGTAGTAGAAGATGTGAGAATCTTCCTTCAGGACCAGAAAAGAGGAGCATTATCTAATGAAAATGGCAACTTCTCTATTATTGTTCCTAAAGGGAAACAACTGGTCTTCGCTCAGAAATTAGGATTTGAATCTGAGCGAGTAGTGCTGGAAGCCTGGGGAGAAGGAGACATCACCATAGAAGTAAGCGAAGAGCCCTACAGCCTACAAGAGATTCTGGTTCAGGCCAGAGCCAATGACGCGAGCATCAGAACGCTGGACGTGGGTCTGACAGAGCTCACCATGAGCAGCATAAAGGAAATTCCTGCCTTATTTGGAGAAGTAGATGTTGTAAAGAGCTTGAATAGCCTTCCTGGTGTTTCTACAGTAGGAGAGGGGGCAAGTGGATTTAATGTAAGGGGAGGAGGAATAGGCCAGAACCTTATCCTCCTGGATGAAGGACTCATTTTCAACTCCAGCCATGCCTTAGGATTATTCTCCGTATTTAATGCAGATGCCTTAGAGAAGGTATCTCTCTATAAAGGCCATGTCCCTGCCCAGTTTGGGGGAAGAAACTCTTCCGTTCTGAAAGTGGAGATCAAAGATGGAGACTACCAGAATTACCATGGAAATGCCGGTATAGGCCTTTTCGCTTCAAGAATACAATTTGAAGGACCTATTCTGGAAAATAAATTATCATTCAATGTAGGTGCCAGATTTTCTTACTCAGACTGGTTACTGGGATTAGTGGATGACTTCGATGTACAGAATAGTAGTGCCGGCTTCAATGATCTCACTTCTAAGATCAGCTATAAGCTGAGCGATAAGACGATATTCTCCGGTTCCTGGTTCCAGTCTTCAGATCAGTTTACTTTCAGTGATGAGTTTGGTTACGAATGGAAATCCCGCTTAGGGAACTTCAGATGGAGGCAGATTTATGGAGACAAGCTGACCTCTCTTTTCTCCGTAGGTACGGGTTCTTATAACAGCGAACTAAATGAACCTGGTGGTCCGGAAGCCTTTACACTTGAGAATGGGGTGGATTTTGTACGTTCCAAACTTCTGGTCAATTATAACCCTGGTCCTTCTCATAAGCTGGAGTTTGGTGCGGAAGGGGTTATGTATGATATGCAACCAGAGAAAGTTTCTCCATTAGGAGAACAGTCAGTTACGCTTGCCAGAGAAGTAGATAAAGACCAGGGAGTGGAGCTGGCCGCATTTATAGAGGACGAAATCAAAATCAATGACCTTCTGGGGATCTCCTTGGGAGTCAGGTATAGCCAGTTTACCCAAACCGGTCCCGGTACAGTTTATCTGTATGAAGAAGGAGGTCCACTGGAGTTGAATACCACTACTGATTCTATTCTTTTCCAGTCAGGAGATGAGTTGCAAACCTATAGTGGCTTTGAACCTAGAGTTTCTTTTAGATGGTTACTGAATGAGGAAAGTAGCATTAAGCTTTCATATAACCGCATGCGGCAGTATATGCAGCTGATATCGAATACTACAGCTGCTACCCCTGTAGATTTTTGGCAAACCACCACTCGTTACATTTCTCCTACAGTAGCTGACAACTATTCTTTCGGATTCTACAAGAGCTTTGCCCAGAATATGTGGGAAACCTCTTTAGAAGGTTACTACAGATCGGGAGATAATGTGGTTTCTTATAAGGAAGTTCCTGACCTCCTACTCAATGATCAACTGGAAACTGAACTGGCATCGGCAGAAAGTAGGGCATATGGGGCAGAGCTGAGTATTAAGAAAGTGAGAGGGAAACTCACAGGATGGTTAGCCTATACATATGCACGTACTGAGCTGAGAACATTGGGAGAATTCCCGGCAGAAGTCATCAATCAGGGAGACTGGTTCCCGGCCAATTTTGATAAGCCTCATCAGTTAAACCTTCAAATGGCCCTAAAAGCCAATATCAGGAATACCATCTCTTTCAACTTTACCTATGAAAGCGGAAGGCCTGTTACAGCTCCTGTAGGTAATTACATCATTGGAGAACAACCTATCCCGCAGTATTCTCTCAGAAATGCTTTCAGGATACCGGATTACCACCGATTGGATGTTTCCTGGACCATGAATAATGGCATCATTAAGAGAAGAAAATATAAGAGTTCATTCACATTTGCTATTTACAACCTATATGCTCGTCGGAATCCTTTCTCCATCTTCTTTAGAAGAGAGAATGGAATCCCTAATGCTTTCAGACTATCTGTTATCGGGACCATGGTTCCTTCCATTACTTATAACATAAGCTTCTAATTCATGAGAAATCTTTTTTCATATATATGTGTAGGCTGCCTTGCTGTGTTGCTGGGTGGATGTGTAGAAACAGTAGAGCTGGATGCACCCAGAGTAGAAGAAGAACTGGTTATTTATGGAAACCTTCATGCCGGACTTGGCAGGAATGAGGTTC
>JBCBKZ010000493.1:0-4642 GCA_038520955.1 Bacteroidota bacterium
TGTTGTTATGAATCTGTATTGTTAAAATATTCTCTGTTTGTGTACCGACCTTACATGGCTTAGTATCCTCCATATGGATTTCGGTTCTGCGTGGTAAGACGAAATATTTTTCGTCTCTACATCAACATTCATTCTCTCATTCAAAATTCAATCATTCCCTCACTCAACATTCTCACTTCGTCTGTGGGGCTACTTCAGCAGAAATGGGGACGACTTTCTCTTCGGTTTCTTTTTTCTTCTGGAAAAACTTAATAGCAGGAGAGAAGCTTCCTAACAGGATAAGGATGATTCCAGTAACTAAGCTGCTTACGGGTGAAACAAATAATTCTCCAGCTGAACAAACACTCATGATGGTAATGGTAGAGAAAGGCAGTGAGAATGCCAATACAGTCAGAGCCAGTTCCAGATTAAAGGTTCTGGGCTTCTCAGGATTTTTTCCCTCTAACTCCTGAACTGCTGCCATATGGGCAAACGGCCAGAAACTGGTGGAACTTTGTGGGAAGCACACCATCACTAGTATAGCTAGTGGTGGTAGATTGGGAATTACGCTAATGGCTGCTGCACTCAAGAGAAAGGCAAAGCCTGATCTCAGAAAGAGCATACATATAATTTTATTGAAGTCTCCTTTTCGCACTTTTACTGCTAATCCTATGAACAATAGGATCATAGGAGTCATAAGGTTACTCATCCACTTAACAGACTGCTGAATAAATTCAGGAAGACTGGTTAAGGTTAGCCCAAACGAAAGGAACAAAAGGCCTACTACCAATACCATATTAATGGGTTCCTTGACCAGGGAAAGCAGTAGACTTTTGATTTTCTCTTTGGAAGAGACTTTCTGGTCCTTTTGGTGGATGGATAGATACCAATGCATGGCAATCATATACAGCAAGATCAATCCATATACTTTGTTACCAACATCAGCTAAGGCCGCCCACGCCAGGGTTTCTTCTCCCAGGTATTCCACAATGAAGGGAAAGCAGGACAGGCCAGGTGCCAGTGAGCCAAATAGCATAATGAGGGTTTTGTGATCTGCCCCCATTTTTGAGACCCCCAATTTGGGTAGAACCATATAAGCTAAGCCGAACATGATGAGGTTAAACCCCAGTGCCATAATAGGCAGCATGAAGAGTTCTGGTTCTATATTAATCTTTAGGAGGGCGATGAAGATAGTGGCAGGAAGAGCAATACTGAGAATGAGGGTTTTAATCCCACCTAATTGTTCCTTCTGCTTAATCTTTTTCTTCATTAGGATCCCTATTCCTATCAATAGAAGAATAGATAGCGTCTTTTGTAAAGCCAGGCTCATAGCTTGTCAGGTTTGTGGTTTGGAAAGAAAATGTGATCCGGGTAGCAGCTGTATGGTCCTGTAGAAATGTCAGGTCAAAAAAAAAGGATGGCAGGCCTCAGAGAAGAGACCTGCCAGAAAAAATACTATCCGATTACTGATTTCAGGGTCTTGGTGAAGAGTTTCATCTCATCCATGGTTCCCATACTCACTCTACTCCAGGGCTTACCATCTATTTCAAATAGTCTTACCCCAACTCCTCCTTTGAACATCTGCTCCAGATAAGCTTCTCCGTCCATTTGGAGGGGGAACATCATGAAGCTGGTAGTAGAAGGAATGTAGGTGATCCCCATACTGGTTAATTCACCAGCAAGGTACTCACGACACTCTTTTGTAAGATCACGAGTCATGGTGTGGAAAGAAGTATCATCCAGACTGGCAATAGCTCCCTTCAAAGAAGTGATGGACATACCCATATTACTTCTTACCATAGAACGGATCATTTCCAGTGTTTCAGGCTGAGCCACTATGTATCCTACACGTAGGCCGGCCATTCCATGAACCTTAGAGAAGGTTCTACATACGATGATGTTTTTACCTGAAGGAATCATATCTACCATAGAAGTCTTTCTTCCTTCCATGCGGTATTCCATGTAGGCCTCATCTACAAATACTGGTACTTTCTCAGAAACTTCATCACAGAAAGCTCTCAGTTTATCAGTATCCGTTACACTACCAGTTGGGTTGTTAGGATTACAGATGTAAACCAGTTTGGTATCTTTATCTACAGCGTCTTTCATGCCATCCAGGTCATGCGCCCAGTCTGATGTTAATGGAACAGGTCTCCATTCTGCATCAAAGGACAAAGCTGTTTTTATCAGAGACATATATGCTGGGTCAGCAGAAACTACGTTTCCTCCATTCATACAGGTGATCATCGCAGTTTTTTCCAGAAGGTCTGAAGACCCGGGACCTAGCATGATGTGGTCAGGAGTAACCCCTTCCAGCTCCGCCAGCATTCCTTTTAGTTTAGCGGCATCCATGTGCCCGTATCTATTCCCCATCTGAACAGACTCCATGATGGCCAGACGTGTTCTCTCAGAAGGACCATATGGGTTTTCATTTGCCAGAAGTCTGGCTTTTAGTTTAGTAATATCGGGTGGGAAACGTAGGTTCCTTTCCCAGATCCTACTGTTGGTAGGGGTTTTGTAGGTAGCATGCCCTGCATTCATGATGCTTGGGCTGATAGCCATACCTGATGCCAGAACTGCTGTTGACTTTAGCCAGTTACGACGATTCATCGAAGTAGACATATTGTTTCTTTTTAGTGGGTGGTATTCTGATAGAACCAAAGTTAATAGAATAAGTTAATATTCATTAGCAGAATATAATATAAATAAGGATTTGTTTGAGAATTTGTTGGATTTAATTACAGATTCTTATAAATCCGAAAACTCTGACCAGAATATTCTCCTACCCACTCTAGTCTGTTTGTACCTTGTAGATCTGTGGCTGAAGTTTCAAAAACAGCTTTACCATCCGAATCAGTTACCAGGTTTCCTAGTAAGGTAGCTTCATTGATGAATACATCTACGGCCAGCCCATTGATAGGCATGGAGTCTATTCCTATTTCTTTATCCAGAATCCCACTTTTGTCAAGTTCATAGAAAGTGGCGGTCACGCTCACGTTGCCTGCGGTGGCAGGTACAGTGGTTTCAAAGGTGGCCAACACAGGAGAAGCTACTACTTCAAAGGCCAGTTCTTCCTCTTCACAGCTTGTGAGAGAAACTGCTAACAGTAAGCAGAGAATAGATTTTGTGATATATGATAAGTATTTCATGAGAATTCAGTTTTGAAAAATTGAACAAAGGAAAACATCGGGCAGCATTGCGCTACCCGATGAAAGAGGACTTACTCCGCCCACCAAAGTTTAGTGAGCTTATTGTCGGGACCCCCATTTAACGTTGCTCCGTTAGCGACATTTGTGCCGTTCAATGAGTACTCTGATTCAGGATACCTGAGTCTGGTAGGTACCTGGCCATCATTCTCAAAAATGGCGTTTGGAGAAGCGGGGCTTAGCACTGGTAGGCCAGTTCTTCTGTATTCAGTCCAGGCTTCAAGGCCCATACTGAACATGGCTTTCCACTTCTCTGTCATGATAGTTTCTTTAGTAACTGCCATATCTGCCATATAATCAGCTGGCATTTCCATTCCATATTGTTCAAAGGATGCCTGTATACCTGCTTCCAGGTATTCTGCGGCTGTACCTCCTCTGGTATATTCTCCATCAAGAGCGGCCTCAGCCAGGATGAACATGAGCTCACTGTAAGTCATTAGGAATACAGGTGCTCTCTCCTGAGAAAAGAATTTTCCCGGTCTGGAAGCAGTGTTAATGTATACACTGGCGTCTGCTTCTGTGAGTCCATTGATGGCTCCAGAGAATAATCCTTCAAGGTCTCCGGCAATGGCTGTTTCCGCATAAACAGTGATTCTTGGATCTGTTGGATTCCCGGCTCCGTCTGTCATAGCGTCTATGAGAGTTTGACTGATGGACCAGTCTTCCCTTCCATCTACTACCATGATTTCGTGCCAAGCATTGTTATTATTATCTCCCAGTCTGGCTTCATGTGTGATAAAGGCATAGTCTTCGTTGCTGGTGAAAACGGGATACTGGTCAGGGTTAGTGAGAATTTCCTCGAAAATGGCTGCTGATTCTCCCGGCTTCTTAGTGGCTTGTCTGTTAGCCAGACGGAGCCTGAGTGAGTTAGCAAACTTTTTCCATCTCATCACATCTCCTGAAAAGAGAATGTCTCCATCGATAGTTCCTCCAGCAGGGTCCAGCATATCAGAAGCCATCTTCAGATTAGCCAGCATGCCTGCGTATATATCTTCCTGAGAAGAATATACTGGAGCCAGGTTGTTCAAACTACCCTGAAGAGCTTCCGCATACGGGATAGCTCCCCAGGTATCAGTGACTATAGAAAATAAGTATTCTCTCATGATCATTCCCGCCGCTACAAAATTTTCATTGTAGAATGGGCCTTCTACATCCGTAGAGAATTCAATGACTTTCTGGAAGTTGATAAGAGATTCATTGAAGAAGCCTTCCCAGTTATTGTTTCTCATAGAGGCATCTGGATTATAGGTATCCCCTTCATTGGTGTACTGGTTTCTGGCGAAGTACTGCACCCATAGCATACCACCATCCAGTCCTAACCTTTCCAGTCTGGTTCTGTGCCCGTGAATACGGTCTATACTTTCCCTGATAGCATATGGGAAGATTACTTCCGGTGGAACCAGGGTAGGTTCATTGGGATTCGTGTTGAGGCCTTCAAAATCCTCAGTACATCCTAC